>NZ_JACGMO010000047.1:0-48882 GCF_015354745.1 Micromonospora sp. S-DT3-3-22 | reverse complement strand
CCACGACCATGCCGAACAGATCGCCCACTCCATCACCCGCCCGAACCTGCAGGCGCAAGCCCTGATCGACCTGGCCCAGGCGGTGGCCGCCACCGGCGACCACGACCGCGCCCGCGCACTAGCCACCCATGCCGAACAGATCGCCCGCTCCATCACCGACCCGGACCAGCAAGCGTGGGCCCTGACCGCCTTGATCGGTTTCGCTGAACCCACCAGAGCCCGATCGCTTATCGCGAATGCACTGGCTGTCGGGCGGTGGACGATTCCGCTGCAGGTCCTGGCCGAGGTCGACGCGGAGGTTCTATGTCAAGCCCCGGGTTTGGTGGAGAGGCTTGACGGTCGAGCAGAAGATCAGTGTGTTCCGCGGCGTGGTCGCCGAGCGACTTACTCAGCAGGGCCTGAGCGTCGCTGAGCAGGCTGTTCGGTTGAACTGCACCGAGGAGCAGGCGCTGGACGCGGGTGGTGGACTTCGCGACGTGGTCGCACGCCGGCTACCCTGCTTCCACCCGCCAAGCTGGCCGAGCCGCAGTGCCCGGTGTGTGGTGCGGTGGGGAGTGCCTTACCGAAGAAGGCGTCCGCCTGCACGACCGGCATGTCGTCGCGGGTCTGCTGCACCGATAGGTGACATCTGAGATGGCTTGCCCTGCGGGCGGGCTGGAAGGATGTTGCCGTGCCGAATGGTGGGACCAGTCACACCAACTGGCCGCGCTTTCTGCTCAGGTAGGCGCGTTCGGCGGAGTTCTGGGTGGCGGCGATCGCGGTGTCGTACGCCTGCTTCGCCTCGGCGCTGCGGCCAAGTCTGCGGAGAAGGTCGGCGCGGGTGGCGTGCCAGGCGTGGTAGCCCGTGAGCGGCAGCCGGTCGACCAGAGCGAGAGCGACTTCCGGGCCGTCCAGCTCCGCGACCGCGACCGCGCGGTTTAGTGCGACGATCGGCGACGGGTCGAGCCGGGTCAGCTGGTCGTACAGCGCGATGACCTGCAACCAGTCCGTGTCCGACGCCGTGGGGGCGTCGGTGTGGACGGCGTTGATCGCGGCGAGTATCTGGTAGCGGCCGGGCCGGTTGATCGTGAGGCACTCGCGGACCAGGTTGTGGCCCTCGTCGATCAGCGCGCGGTTCCAGCCGGCGCGGTCCTGCTCATCGAGCGGGACCAGTTGCCCATTTCGCACGCGTGCCTCACGCCGGGCGTCGGTGAGCACCAGCAGGCCGAGGAGACCGGTCACCTCCGGCTCCTCGGGGAGCATCTGACGGAGAATCCGCGTTAGCCGGATTGCCTCGCCCGTGAGCTCGGCTCGAACCGGGTCGCCATCGCCGGTGGCGAGGTAGCCCTCGTTGAAGACGAGGAACAGCACCGCCAGTACGCCGCCGAGCCGTTCGGGAAGGTCGGCGGTCCCGGGCACCCGGTACGGCACCTTGGCCGACGCGATCTTCTTCTTCGCCCGGGTGATCCGCTGCGCCATCGTGGTCTCGGGCACGAGAAACGCCTGTGCGATCTCCGGCACGGTCAGCCCACCCAGGAGCCGGAGCGTCAACGCGATCCGCGCCTCCGGTGCGAGCGACGGGTGGCAGCAAGTGAAGAGCAGCCGCAGTCGGTCGTCCTCTACCGCTCCGGTGGGCTCGTGGGGCGTGTCGTCGTAAAACATGGAGGCCGCCTGATGCTTGGCGTCGCGCTGGTTCTCCCGGCGGATCCGGTCGATCGCGCGGTTGCCGGCGACGGTGGTGAGCCAGCCGCCAGGGTTGGGAGGTACGCCGGACTCCGGCCACCTCTCCAGCGCGGCCACGAGCGCCTCGCCTGCGGCCTCCTCTGCAATATCGATGTCACCGAATCGGCGGACAAGCGAAGCGATCAGGCGGCCGTATTCCTCGCGGAAGACCCGTTCGACGGCCGCCGTTGCGTTCTTCATCGATCAGTCGCCGCTTGAACTTGCTCAGGCGAGACCGTCGAACGGACGGACCTCGACCTTGCCCCGGCACGCCTTTGACCCCTCGGCCGCGAGCTTGAGCGCCACGTCAAGATCGGACGCGTCGATGACCCAGAAACCCCCGAGGACCTCCTTGGTCTCAAGGTAGGGGCCGTCGGTCACAACCGGCGTCTCAGCCTGGCCGTCGACGACGGTCGCCGTCGAGGCCGGCGCAAGACCACCCGCGAAGACCCAGTAGCCCTCAGCGCGCAGCTTGTCATTGAAGGCACCGGTCGCGGCGAACGCCTCCTCCATTTCTTCCTTTGAGCCGTAGTTGCCGAACTCGGTCATCTCGGCCGGGCCGTGCACGGCCAGCAGGTAGTGCGTCATCCCACATCTCCTCGGTCCCGGGCGGTCCCGATGACCGCCTCTCACTCCACCACGAACGGCATCCCGCCGATACGACAACCTGCCACAGAAAATCTTGCGACTGGCTTCTTCACGGCGAATCGCCCGATCGACGCCCGCGCACGGTACAGGACGTCTGGGTTGTCAGCCGCGTCTTCGTGCAGGGCGTGCCCGACGGGGGACTGGCTGCGCAGTCAGGACCGGAAACCGCACCGACCCGTCCCGACGCTGCGTCACCACGCACACGCACCCATCCGTAGAACTTTTTCTTCGCGAGCTGTCGGATCCGGACCCGCCCGTTCGTGGAGAGGTATGAGCGGGCCGCACCGGCGGCCCGCCGAGGAAACGGAGCCCGACATGTCCACCAACGTCCAGGTCCCCACCAGCAAGACCCCCGGCGCGTCGACCCCGACCGTCGAGCGACAGCCGGTCTGGAAGCACGGCGTCGCCGCGGCCGTCGTCGCCTCGGTCGCTACGACCGTCCTCGCGGCGGTCGCGTCGGCCGCCGGGGTCTCGTTCGCCGACAGCACCGGCGCGAGCATTCCGATCGCCGGGTTCGCACAGCTGACCCTGGTCTTCTCGCTCGTCGGCGTCGGCATCGCCGCCGTCATGGCCCGCAAGGCACGCCAGCCGCGGCGCACCTTCGTGTGCACGGCGATCGCGCTGACCGCGCTGTCCTTCGTCCCGGACCTCACCTTCGGGTTCGACGCCGGCTCCGCAGCAACCCTGATCGCGCTGCACATCATCGCCGCGGCGATCGTGGTTCCGGCCCTGGCGGGGCGGCTCGCGCGCACACGCTGACCCGGCTCAAACCGTGCCACTGCCCTTCGCCGGGTTGACGCTTCAGTCCCATCCCGCCGGGGCCGTGACGAAGGAGACCCGCACGTGCAGTCGGACCGGCGGGACGCCGGCGCGCTTGACCAGGAGCCGGAATCGACCGCTGGCGTAGCCGGGATGCAGGGGGCTGCCGTCTTTGCGGACGAACACGTACCCGGAGTCGACCCACGTCTTCCCCGCCGCCTCCCGGCGGGCTTTCTGGTGTCGTTGGCGCTGCCGGTGGTCGCGTAGGACCTGGATAGTGCGCTTGTCGAGGGCGACTGGGCGGCGTCCGGCGGCGGTTTTGGGGTCTCCTTCGAGGCTATGTTGCGTTGAGCGTCGGCAAGATCGAGGCAGACTTTAGCTGTGAAGGCGTCGACTCGTTCTCGCTCCTGGCAGCCGCCGAAGTCGGCGTTCACCGGCTTCCGCTTCCCGTCCGAGGTAATCGTCGTCGCGGTCCGCTGGTACCTGCGGTACAACCTGTCCTATCGGGACGTTGAGGAGCTACTGGTCGAACGCGGGGTCGAGATCGATCACATCACGGTCTACCGGTGGGTGCAGCGGTTCACGCCGCTGTTGGCCGACGCCGCCCGGTTAGCCCGCCACTCGCCGGGTGACCGGTGGTTCGTTGACGAGACGTACGTGAATGTCAACGGGGTGTGGCGGTACGTGTACCGGGCGGTCGACCAGTACGGGCAGGTCATTGACGTGCTCGTCTCCCCTCGACGGGACGCTGATGCGGCTCGGCGATTCTTTCGACGGGCGCTGTCGACGGTGAAGGTACGCCCACTGAGGTCGTCACTGACGCCGCGCCGGTCTACCCCAGGGTGCTCGACGAGCTGATCCCGCAGGCATGGCACCACGTCGAGCGGTACGCGAACAAATCCGATCGAGGCCGATCACGGTCGGCTGAAACACCGGTTGAGACCGATGCGCGGCCTACGGACAGACAAGACAGCACAGATCATCATCGCCGGACACGCCTTCCTGCAGAACCTCCACCACGGCCGCTACGAACTCGCTGTCGACGTCCCGCCGGCAGGACGCATCGCCGCCGCGTTCACCGAACTCGCCCGAGCGATCTGACCGCTGACCCGACACGGATTCAACCCGTCCACCGATCCGGCAACGCAACAGCGCCAGCAAGAGTCAGGCCGCCTGACGGCGCGCCGAGGTGTGTTCGGCACTGGTCCGAAGCCTGTTCGGCGGCAGCGAACAGGGCGGTGGTTCCTACGGTGAGCCGAACTCCACGGCGGCGACCTGATCGTCGTCGATACCGATCCGGAAAGGCTCTCCATGACCCGATCGATCGGCCCGCGCCACCCCGCCGCCGGGTGGCAACTGCGTCGTCTGCTCAGCGTGGTGCTCGCGGTCGTGCTCGCCAGCACCCTCCCGGCCCTCATCCGTTCCACGCCGGCTGCCGCGGCAGCCGGCAACCTCATCCTCAACGGTACGTTCGACAACGGCAGGACCGAACCCTGGTGGACCCGGCTCGCCGCGACCAGTACGACGGTCAGCGTCGGGCAACTGCTCGTCCGCACCGCCAACACGGTCGGCAAGCCGGTCTGGGAGGACCTGGTTGGGCACTTCGAGTTCGGGGTGACAGCGGCCCAGCCGTACCGGTTGCAGTTCGACGCATCCGCCGACGTCAGCCGCAACGTGCGCGTCTCGGTCTCCCGCGTCGACACGCCGTTCACCTCGGCGGTTGACCAGAACGTCGCACTCACCGCCACGATGCGCCGCTTCACCTTCGACTTCGTCTCCCCGTTCGGTGACCCGAAGGCGGTGCTCCTCTTCCACTTCGGTGGGCAGGCGGCCTCAACGGTCCGGCTGGACAACATCTCGCTCACCCCGCTGGCCGTCGACGCGGTCAACGACCCGATCCTGTACTGGAACGATGTCTTGCTGGCCAGCTACCGGAGCCTGGCCCCGGCACCTACCGCCGCCGCTCGGGACGCGGCGATCCTGCACGCGGCGATGCACGACGCCGCCGTCTCGGTCACCGGCGTGGGCAACCCCTACCGGGTGCGGGTGCCGGTCAGCTATCCGGGCACCATGGAGGACGTGGTGGCCCCGTCCCTGCATGCGGCCATCGACCAGGCGGCGTTCGACGTCCTGGTTGCTCGGTACCCGCAGCGAAGGGCGAGCCTTGAGGCCGCTCTCGGCACGGCCGCCGCTCGCCGGCCGTCCGGGGTGAACTCCGCCGAAGCCACGCGGGGCACGGCAGTCGGTGCCGCAGCGGCGGCCGCTAACCTTCAGGCTCGCGCGAACGACGGCTCCGGCAATGGCGGGCAGTACCAGCCTGACGGCGACGACGGGTCGTGGCGACCGACCGACAATACTCTGGCGGTCACCCCGGACTGGGGTCGGGTCACCCCGTTCGCGTTGACCTCCGGCCGGCAGTTCCGGCCTGGCCTGCCGGCCGGGGCGGTCGACTATCGGGATCTGCTCGGCAAGCAGGAGTACCGCAACCAGGTGCAGGAGGTGCGGGATTACGGCGGCCGGACGTCGTCGCTGCGTACCGCCGACCAGACGCAGCTCGCGCACTTCTGGGCCAATGACGTGGATGGCACCTACAAGCCGCCGGGTCAGCTCTTCGCACACACCCAGATCGTGGCGAAGCAACGCAAGCTCGGCATTCTGGCCAATGCCCGGCTCTTCGGCCTGGTCGGCCTGGCCCTGGCCGATGCGGCCATCGCCGCCTGGGACGCCAAATACCTGACCTCGATCGATCTGTGGCGACCGGAAACCGCGATCGGCAACGGTTGGCAGCCGTTGTCGCAGCGTGAGGACGGTACCTCTTTCTCACCGGCCTTCCCGGCTTACATCTCCGGACACGCCACCTTTGCCGGGGCATGGGCAGCGGTGATGAAGGGCCTTTTCGGCACCAACGACATCGCCTTCGATGCCACCACCGACGACCCCTTCGCCAACGGGGTCATCCGGCACATGACGGGCTTCGACCAGGCTGCCCGGGAGAACGCGTTGAGCCGGATCTACCTGGGCGTGCACTACCGCTTCGACGCCGACGCCGGCCTTGCCACCGGCGGGTCCGTGGGTGCGTACGTCTACGCCAACCGGCTGCGACCGTGAGTCGGCCGCCGGTGTGAGGAGGGCTTCCCGCCTGGTCCATGCGACCGGGCGGGGAGCAGCGTGTCTCAGGGCGGTGTAGGCAACGCCAGCAGCCGAAGGCGCTGATACGGGACCAGGCGATGCTCCAGGTCGGCCGGACCACTCGTTGAGCACCCACCCCGGTCGGAGGAACGTCCGGGCCGTCGGCGTGCCCGCAGCACCCCGTACGCGCCGACGGCGAGGGCGGCCGCCAGCGTGGTCGCCGCCAGCCGCAACTGCCGACCGTCTGGGCGGGTCGCGCGGTACGTCGTGGTCGCCGGCCGCCGCGGCGGTACCTGGTTGACGGCCGGGAGCCTCACGCCGAACAGCGCCGGGTCGGGGGCCGCCGGCTCTGGGAGCATCGGTTCGCTGTCCCATCGCGTCTGCTGGCCGAGGCGTACGTCGATGTCACGGCGCAGCCCGACCCACTGATCGATGGCCGCTGCCGGCGTACCGCAGGCGGCCAGCAGCGCCACCACGGTCCGTTCGCGGGGCAGGGTGGTCCGCCCCAGCATCGTGGCGAGGGTGCTCGGCGGCAGCCAGTGCCCGGCAGCCGAGGCGCGCCGGGAGATTTCCCGATAGGTCAGGCCGGATCGCCGCCGCAGGTCTCGGAGTAACCCGACGTACTCGACCGCCGTGGCGGCCTGCGGCACCGAATTCTGGGCAGCGTCAAGCATTGCCTCTCCCCGTGTCTTGATGTGGTCGGGCCCGGACCGGTACCGGTCCAGGCCCTGCGCCAGCCAGCGGCGGCCGTCGATGAAGACGCTAGGGAACCGGGCTGCCCAGGACAATGCCCTGCGCGGTGCGGTGCGGTGTCCGCGCAGCTCAAGGCGGCTTGTCCGGGTCTTGTCCGACCACGTCGGACAGTCGCTTGGCGGCGTCTTGCCTCGCCGCTTGGGGACTAAGGAGAATATCGGGCGATGAACATGGGGGAGATACGACCGGACGAGGCGGCCGACCCAGCCGGGTTCGTCGACCTGCTGCGCCGGCTCAAGGACCGGTCCGGTCTTACGTACCGACAACTGGAGCAGCGTGCGGCCACGGCCGGCGACGTGCTGGCCCGCAGCACCGCTGCCGACGTCCTGCGCCGGTCCACCCTTCCGCGACCGGAGGTGTTGGCCGCGTTCGTTCGCGCCTGCGGGGCGGAGGATCAGCTGGAGGCATGGTTGCGGGCACGGGACCGGCTCGCGTCCGGTGCGTACGCCGCGCTCGAAGCGACGTCGGCCACGCCTCCGCCGTCGACCGGGGTCGCTTCCGACGAGGTCGACCCGCCGGCGCGACCATCCGCCGCGGCGCGTCGGGGCCGGTTCGCGGGAGCTACGCCGACGCTGCTGGTCGTGAGCATCCTGCTGGCCGCGCTCGGCGTCGCCTGGTTCTGGTGGCCCGAGAACGAGCAGCGGGCGCCGGCAGAGGGGGTCGGCGCGGCCACCTCGCCGGGCGGAAGTTCCTCGGCCCTGCCGAGCGGCGGGCGAAGTCAGATCCGGCCCGCCCGCGCCCCGCAGCTCTGCATCACCGAGGGACGCGACCGCACCGGCCGATACCCCAGCGAGGTGGCGGTCCAGCGTCCCTGCGCCGAGGCGACCCCACCGGACACATACCTGCAGCCGGTGACGGACGGCCTGTACTTCATCAAATGGGATCACCCGGTGCACGGGCCCGGTTGTCTCACCGTCCGCCGGGAGGATCCCGGCCGGTATCTGGTTGAGCCCTGGCCGCACTGCCGCACCGACTTCTGGCCGCAACTGTTCCGTTTCGAGCCGACCGGCTCGGTGCCGGCCGCGTACCGTATCCGACCGGCCGACAGCGACCTGTGCCTGGGCATCCGGGATCCCGACACGGAGGTGCCAGCCGAGGCAGCGGCGGAGCCGTGCACCGGTGGCACGGACCAGGTATTCCTGGTCGATTCACTGCCGGGAGGGTGACGACGGGACAGGCCAGAATGCGGGTACGATCAACGGGTGCCTCGCGACAGGGCGTTGGTGCGCTCGTGCAGGGCCTCGGCGACGTCCTGGTAGAGGTCGGGCAGCCGATCGAGGACGCCCGTCACGAGCGCCGGGTACTCAGGATCGAGGCTGATCAGGACGTCGGCGACCATGCCTGCCCGGTCGCCCCGGTCCGTGCTGCCGATTCGGATGGCCGCGTCGACGGCCAGTCGGACGATCGTCGTCAACCGCTGGGTGGGCATGGACGCCAGCAGCAGTTCGCGGACGCCGGGCAGGAAATGAAACCGCTTGTGGGAGTACGCCCCACCGGCGCCCGATGCGTCGGTCGAACGGCGCAGGAGGCCGGCGACCAGTACTCCAGCAGGAGATCCGTTTCAGGGTTCGGTGAGGGCTTGTCGGGCGTAGTGGCTGATCTTGGCTTGGGCTTGATGTTGGCGTCGGAAGATGGACCAGGCGATGACGTCGCCGATGCGTCGGGCGGGTTCGATGACCAGGGCGTGGAACAGCCGTCGGGTTTCGTTGACGGTGATCGGGATCAAGCCGTTCGGGTTGGTGGTGCTTGCCGCTGCGGCGGCGAGGAATGCGTGTGGGCGATGACGAGGGTGGTCCAGCGGTGCCAGGCCCGCCAGCGGCGGTGTTGGTGCTGGTCCAGGCCGAGGCCGGTTTTGGTGGCCTGGAAGGATCCCTCGATGCTCCACCGTCGGCCGGCGATGGCGATCAGTTGGTGCAGGGGAACGGGTTGGGGTGACCAGCAGCGGTAGAACGCCAGCTCACCGGTAGTGCGGTTGCGGCGGATCAGCAGCCAGTGGTGACCGTCGTGCTGGTCGGCGGCCAGGGGCAGGGTGACGAACGCCCTGTCGTAGTAGCGGTGTCCTTTCGCCCCTTGGCCGGCGAAGATTTGCTGCCACGCCCGTGTCGGCAGGTCGGCGGCGATCTGGTCCGCCCGTTGGATGCCCAGTCCGGTCGGGACTCGGTGCGAGCAGGCGACCGCGAGGACGTAGCCCAGTTCGTGGCCACGCAAGGCCGCGGCGATGAGGTAGTCGCGCAGCTTGGTAAGCGACCAGCAGGAGAACGGCTGGCCGAGGAAGCGGGGGTCGCACCGGGCGATGACGCAGATCCAGTCGCGGGCCTGCTCATCGATCCGTCTCGGCGCGCCCCCGCTCCATTTTGGGGCCAACGCGTCGCACCCCCGCTCATTGAACGCGTGGATCACGTCGCGGACGTAGTCCTCACGGGCTTGAGTAGGTGCGCGATGTCCGGGGCCGGCTGTCCCTGAGCGGACATCAGCACCACGATCGCCCGCCGCAGCTTCACCGGGTCCTTCGCCGTCCTTGTGATCTTCTGCAACCGCTGACCCTCGGTCATCGACACCTGCCGCACGAACACCTCCGGCCGTCTGCCCACCGGCCATCACCTCCCACCACGAGTCCTGGGACACAGCCTGCGACGGCTGACTGCGGCGGTGCGCCCCGCTCGTGGCGATTGCCTGCCTGATCCGCGCGATGCGCGTAGCTACCAGCCCGATGCGGGCCGGGGGCAGCCGCCACGCCCGTAGTGCCGGCACCGGCACCACGGGCGTGGCAGGCTAGCGGAGGGGTGTTGCCAAGCGCGCCGATGTGGGATACCCCCGGCTCTGCTTTAGGCAATAGGAGCGCAATCCCCGGCGCGGTCCGTCACAGGATGTTGCTGATCCAGCCCGTCCAGGCGCTGCAAGAATCGCTACCCACCACGGCCGGAGTGCACAATTGCCATCTGAGCTGACTTCCCTGGCCGCCATCCGACCGCACCGTTGAGTGCTCGTAAAAATCCTTGTTGCAGATCCCCCAGTTCGGGGCGTCCAGCATGTTCCAGCACTTACCGGCGCGGTAGAGCGTCCAGGATCCGTTGGGGCCGCGAAGCTGGTTCTGCCAGTGCAGGTAGGGGCTGGCCGCATTGGCTCGGGAGTCCTGCACATAAAAGATATCGCCGTATGGCCTGAAGCAGCCTGCGGCGAAGCTCGCATACGTGCAGGTCGAATCTTGCCCGGGAGGTCCAGAGGATTCCGCAAAGTCGGGTTCCACTACCACGATAGGCCCTTCTGCCGCCGCAACCGGTTTGTCGACAGAGGTGTCAGCTGAAGCCTGGGACGGGGCAATTCCAAAGGCCAGTAAGGCGGCTCCAGCAACAGCGGCCAACCGCATGGCATTGCGTTTTAGCACAGCGTCTCCCGATTTGTTTGAGGTGGTTACCGCAGCGGATGAACCGGAGTGACCGGCACCCATCCATCGTTCACTATGGCAATTCCGCCGTGAAGGGTTCAGCCTGTTCGGGACTGTCCCGAACACTCCGCGCGGATCAGCCCGGCAAAAGCCCGACGCGCGGGCGACCGCAGGCCGAGGCGTACAGACTGACCCGGCGGGGTCGGTGCGGCCACAGTCTGGGATGCCGTGATGCTTGGTACGAGCAAGGCGAGCGCCTTGTCTGCCATTTGGCTTAGAAACTTCATGCTTTCCTCCTTCCAGAATCGTGGATCAATGCCGTGCCCCTATGATGCCGGTGGTCAGTTGAGTTGGGAATGCGTTCGAACGAGGCCGAACGAACTCGAACGAACTCGAACACTGCGTCTGTCTTAGAATTTTTACGAGTTTGGTGTCAGCCGTGTGAGGTGAAGTGCGGAGATACCGGCGTTCAACCAGGCATGTGCTTGAACTTGCGTTCGGTTGAAGGTGTCGTTCACCGTCCGGTGCCCCGATAGGGTTCGCGAAGATCACACCGGAGGACCAGAAGGCGCTGGAGTGCTCCAGCGGTTCTACGACAACAAGATGTCCTTCAACACCCTGCACCCACAGCAGCCGCAGACCCTGTCGTACGGAATGGTCGACCACCACAGACCCGTGTTGTTGCGCTGCCCCCGGTACGCCGGGAACGACCGCACCGGCGGCACCAACTCGAACGCCACCCCGGCCACCACGCCTGGTTGAACGCTGCGGTTCTTCACTAGCGACTCCCTGGCTCGGCGAAGCGCGGCCCTCGCACCCGATCCTGATCGGGCCGGTCGGGCGCATGCATGGGTGCTCCGTGGGTGCTCGGACGTCGGGGAACTGACGCGGACGTACCGCGACGCACGCGGATTCGACGGGAAGCGCGATGCCCACCAATCCATTGACAGTCGAGAATGACATGCGCCTGCAGGGCTTGGATCTGCGAGGACGCAACCGAGCTCGGGTGGACTGGGAGGGTTGCGGTCGGACCAGTTTCGTATAGAGTCCTATTCGTAGGAGTGCACGATTCGAGCCTACGGATCAGAAGGTTAGGGGTTCGAGTCCCTTCGGGCGCACAAGATTATGAGGGGTCTGACCTGCGGAAACGCGGGTCAGGCTCTTCTTGCTGTCTGGCCTGCGTGGATGGTGGGTGTCACGTGGGTGCGATGTGGGTGCCACCCCCACTAGCGAGTTCTTCTCGCCTCTGGCGGTCCTGACCTGCGTATTTGATGCTGGGCCCGGGGTGATCGGGGTTGGAGCACCTGCGTTCGGCCGCGAGATGGGCCGGTTCTTTCGGGCCTTGTTTTTGATCTTCTTCCGGGTGCGGCGGGCCGCGGCCAGGACGAGGTAGGCGGTGGCGTCGGCGCAGTGTCGCTGCACCTCGGGCAGGACGCTGGTGTAGGTGTCGGCGGTGATCACGATGCTGGAGTGGCCGAGCAGATCTTGCAGGGTCTTCAGGTCGGCGCCGGCCTGGTGGGCGAGGGACGCGGCGCCGTGGCGCAGGTCGTGCAGCCGTACCGGGGGCAGTCCGGCGCGTTGGACGAGTTTGCGGAATCGGGTGGTGGCGTAGTTCGGGTTGATCGGCAGGCCGTCGGCGCGGGTGAACACATACCCGGTGTCGGTCCACGCCTTGCCGTTCTCGGCGGCTGCGGTCTTCTGGTCGAGCTGGCGGCGACGGTGTGCGCGCAGGACATGGACGGTGCGTTTGTCGAGGGCGACGGCACGGCGGCCGGCGGGGGTCTTGGGGTCGCCTTCGACGATGGTGTAACCGGCGGTGGTGCGGTTGCGCTCGATGGTGAGGACGCCTTGGTCGAGGTCGACGTCGGTCCAACGCAGTCCGCACATCTCGCCGCGGCGCAGGCCGCGCAGGGCGGTGAGCCACCAGAACGCGAACAGCGAGTCGTCGGTCACGCCGCCGAGGAACTCGGCGAGTTGCTCGGCGGTCCAGACCGCCACCGGCGGCCGGTCACCGGTGCGTTCCCACTGTTCGACGCGGGCGTCGGTCCATACCTTCGGGTGGGGCTGCTGGTAGCCGCTGACCTCGATGTGCCGGGCCGGGTTGCAGTCGATCAGCCCTTCGCGGACGGCGAGGTTGAGCGCAGCGCGCAGGGTGGTCCGCAGGTGCTGCATCGCCGAGGCCGATTGTGGTCTGCCCTTGCTGTTGGTCGTGGCGGCGATCTGCGCGAAGACCGTCCGCAGCAGTGTGGCTCCCCGACCGGGATAAGGCCACGGAGACGCCTAACCTCAAGTACACCTACCAGTTGCGCACTGACCAGCCGAGCCTGGTCACTACTGCCCGCCTGAACGTCACCGGCAACTACGTCGAGAGCTATGCCCTTTTCGACGGGCTGCTTCGCGAGCGTCAGACGCAGGTGGCGTCCCCGTCGGGCGGACGGTTGCTCACTGACTCCTTTTACGACACGGCGGGGCGTGAGTCCGTCAGCTACGGCACTTATCACGCAAGCGGCACCGCCGGTGGCGCGCTGAGCACAGCCATCGACCGGGCCCTCGTACCGAATCAGAGCCGCACCGTCTACGACGGTGCAGGCCGGACGACTGCCACGGTCTTCCAGCCGTACAACGCGGAGCGGTGGCGGACCACCACCTACTACGCTGGCGATCGCACTGACCTCACGGCGCCTGAGGGAAGCCCGGCGGCCAGCTCAACCGTCACCGATGCCCGCGACCAGACGGTGGAACTGCGCCAATACCACGGAGCCAACCCTACCCCCGGCACGCCGGGGAGTTGGGACAGCACGCGCTTCACCATCGACCGCCGGGGAAACCTCGCCAAGGTCACCGACCCAGCGAATAACGTCTGGACCTACCATTACGACGCGCTGGGCCGGCAGACGGAGAGCCAAGATCCCGATCGGGGTAAGACTACCTTCACGTACGACAACAACGACCGAGTCGTTACCTCGACGGATTCCAGAAACAAGAAGCTCGCGTACCTTTACGATCCGCTCGATCGTAAGCGCGCGGTGTACGATAACCAGGTAGGTGGAACGCTACGAGCGCAATGGATCTACGACACCCTTGTCAAGGGTGAGATCACTCAATCCACCCGGACGGTGGGCTCAGCCACCTACCAGGTCAAGGCCCTCGGCTACACGGACAACTATGAGTTGACCGGTACTCAGATCGTCATTCCAGCTTCCGAGACCGGACTTGCGGGCACCTACAACTTCGAGAAGACCTGGAATATCGACGGCAGTCTCGACTCGACCAGCTTCCCGTCGACCAATGGTGATCTGCCGGTTGAGAAGCTGACCTATGGTTATGACGGCTACGGTGGAGTAAAGACGGTCAACTCTCTCTACGGCTCGACGCCATTGTCCTATGTGGCCGATACCGACTACAACGCCCTGGGCCAGATCGAGCAACTCGAGCTCTATACCGGAGCAGGCGGTCGGGTCTTTCAAGCATTCACACGCGAGTTGGAGACGGGACGCCTGCTCGGCATTCGGACGGACCGCGATCAGGTGGCACCGCACGTCCTAAGCGACGTCCGATATACCTACAACAAGGCCGGGAACATCACGAGGATCCAGGACGTGGCGCCGGATCCGGTCGACGACACGCAGTGCTTCGACTACGACCACCTGGGCCGGCTGGAGGAGGCTTGGACTCCGTCGTCCGGCAACTGCGCGGCTGGGCGGAGCGTAGCGGCACTGGGAGGTCCGGCCTCCTACTGGACCTCGTGGACCTATTACCAGGTTGGTAACCGCAAGCAGGAGACCGTGCACGGCGCGAGCGGCGACGCCGTGACCGACTACGTCTATCCGACATCCGGCAGCGCCAAGCCGCACACGCTGTCCGCCACCACGGGGGCACGGGCCGGCGTCTATACCTACGACGATATGGGCAACACGCTCACCCGCCCCACCGCAGGTGCCGGAACCCAGACGTTGACTTGGGACAATGAGGCGCTTCTAGCCAGTTCGACCGACGCGACCGGATCGACCAGTTACGTGTATGACGCCGACGGCAATCGGTTGATCAGTCGGGACCCCCAGGGTAAGACTCTCTACCTGCCTGGCCAGGAGATTCGATACAACAACAGCACGCAGTCGAGGACCTGCACGCGGTATTACGACCACAATGGGAGCACGGTCGCCTCCCGTACCGCCGCAGGCCTGACCTGGTTGGCGGTGGACCACCAGGGCACGGCGCTGGTTTCCGTCGATGCAACGAGCCAGGCACACACCATTCGTCGCCGGAACCCGTTCGGTGCCGTGCGCGGAACCCCCGCGAGTTGGCCGAACACGCGCGGCTTCGTCGGAGGAACCGACGACAGCACTGGGCTAACGCACCTCGGTGCCCGGGAGTACGACAACGCCATCGGCCGCTTCATCTCTTCCGACGAGGTCATGGACCTCACCAACCCCCAACAGATGCACGGCTACACCTACGCCCATAGCAACCCGGTCGCGTACTCGGACCCGACAGGGGACCTGGAGTGCGGCAACGACGACTGCTCGATGAACACGCACCCGACCAGCGACGGCGGCGAGATCATCACCATGCCGGACGGCACGAAGGAGAAGATAGGCGGGAGGGGCGGCAAGGGCAAGCGCGGCGGGGGTGGCCCGCCTCCAATGAGTCTGTGCAGCAAGAATCCGACCGCATGGAAGAGTTGCCAGCCTGGCCTACCCAACGCGGGGATCATCCTCGGTGGCACGATCGTGGTTGCCCCGACCGCGACGGAACTCCAAGCGGCTGTCACCGAGCAGATGGATCGGTGGTGCAAGGGCGGCGGTGGCTGGTCAGACCGGCTGATCGGCGGTGCCGGGGTTGACGGGTGTGCACCGGGAGTCGGTGGCTCAGAACTTGTGGAAAACCAGGTCAAGGGCGAGATCTGCAAGGATCATCCGGATTGGTGCGAGAACCAGGACCTGAGCCAGACCTACCTGCTCGAGGCAGTAGCCGGAGTCGGCTACGGCGCATTCGGCAAGAAGCAGAAACGGCCGCCGCACACGGCAAAGGTGTACTACTTCGACGCGAGCGGCAAACTCATCTTCGAAAGGACGCTGAGAAGCGGAAACATGACCTCGGCCGAGCGGGCACTGGGCTTCCCACAGAACACGCTCGCCACTCACACCGAACGTCGAGCGATGGTTGCGCCCCACGTTCAGGAGGGCGGGTTCATTGTTATCAAGGGGGTATACGCGCCATGCTCCCATTGCAAGGGAGCAATGCGTCAGACTGCGGAGGCTCAAAATGTGACCGTCACCTATCGTTGGCAGAATCGGGTCTGGGTGGCGACGCCTGAGGCGTCTGGTCCCAGGTACCGAAGAATGATTGCCCGAATGACAAGACCGAAGTAGCGGGCTCCCCGGCGGCGGGGCGCCGACTAGCGCCCCGCCGCCGGGGAGCCCGGGCCGTCGCTCAGTTTGTGGTGTCGAAGGGCCCCGATGCTAAGCTGTCCGCGCCGACGTTGATCACTCGGGGTGGCCGTGCAGTCCTCCGAGATGATCGTGAGCCGCTCATGGAACGGGTGCGACGATGGTTGATCTGATGGTCCAGTTCATTGGTGACGACGCCGAGATCAACGGCTCCTTTCGGGAATGGCTGGCTGGTGCTGGCCTCGCCGCTTCAAATGGCGGCTCCGGATCTGTTGTTTCAGTGCACAATTGGGCCGACTGTGAACGGTTCGGCGAGCAACTCTCCCGCTTCATCGCTGGGAGAAGCGATCCATTCAAACTACTCATCGATGGCCCGGGTGGAGATGCCCTCATCCATGAGGTGAGGAGAGTCGCGGATGCTGAATCATTAACGAGTTTTCTGGCCACGAGCGCTTATTTTCAGTAAATGCACATCTGTCCAGGGGCTAAAGGCGATCCTGGGAACATCCTTCCACTCGGAGGACGGCTTCACGCCCAATGCCGTTCAGATAAGGTGTCTGCTGAGGTCAGCGTGGTGAGCTGACGTCGGTTGGGGAGTCCAGTACGGTGGCTGTGTGCCTGCCGAAAATGTCATCCGGGCAGGTCAGGCTGCATGTTCGTACTCGTGCAGGATGCCGCCGAGGCGGTCACGACGACGGATGTTCAGGCGGTCGAGTCTGTGCGGGTCGGTGATCGGTTCGGGTAGCGGTGTGAGTGGCCGGACGTTGGCGATGCCCTGATGCGGGCGGTGCTCGTTGTAGAAGATCTCGTACTCAGCCAGCGCATGCCGTAGGTGCCGCTGGTTGAGGATTAGTGTTCGGTCGAGAAGTTCGTGGCGGCAGGTCCGTACCCAGCGTTCCATGATCGCGTTCATCCGGGGTATCCGGACGCTGGTGCGTACCACGGTGATGCCGGCGTCGGCGAGAATCGTGTCGAACGCGGCCGGGTACTTGCCGTCCCTGTCGCGGATCAGGTACTTCACCGGGCAGCCCGCGTCTTCGAGGTCCATGACCAGGTTGCGGGCGATCTGGGCCACCCACGCCGCGGTCGGGTGCGCGGTCGCACCGAGGATCCGGATCCGGCGGGTGGCATGGTCGATGACCGCGAGGACGTAGAGGCGGGCGCCGGTCAGCGTGGTCGTTTCGAAGAAGTCGGCGGCGACGACGGCCTGTGCCTGGGCGCGCAGGAACGTGGCCCACGTACTGGTGGTGCGCTCGGCTGCCGGATCGACACCCGCCTGGTGGAGGATCTCCCAGACGGTGGACGCGGCGACCTTGACGCCCAGCACGAGCAGTTCGCCGTGGATCCTGCGGTATCCCCAGGTGCTGTTCTCCCGGGCCAGGCGCAGGACCAGCCGGCGGACCGACCGGACGGTTCGTGGCCGCCCGGCCTGGTGGGGCCGGGAATGTCGGGCGTGCCGGCGAGCGATGAGGTCCCGGTGCCAGCGCAGGACCGTGTCCGGCCTTACCAGTAGCCGTAGGTGGTTCAGTACGCCGCGCGGTAGCGGGTGTAGGAGGGCTGCCAGCCACGCCCGGTCGGCTGAGGTGAACCGGACCCGATCACCGTGCAATTGTCGTTGCAGGACCACGATCTGGTGCCGCAGTGCGAGGATTTCGGTGTCCTTGTCGCGGTCACTCATCGGCAGCAGCCGTAGTAGGGCGAGCGCATTGGTCACGCCGAGGTACGCCAGTCGAAACAGCACACCTCATCGTCGCGCAGTGCTCGACGCAGACGGACCATCGCGATCCAGCCGAGAGGTTCCACGTCTCTACCGGCGGCTTCCACCTCGGTCATGAAGATGGCTGTGACCAGGACGGATGAGATTGTCGGCACCCACAGGGTCGGTTCTTCCGAGCCTTGTTCTTGATCTTTTTCCGGGTGCGGCGGGCTGCGGCCAGGTCGTAACCACGCGCGGTAAAGTGGCGGGGTGGTACAGGACGAGCGGGTGGTGGGGCGGTATCCGTATCCGGGGATCACGCCGGGTGAGTTCGAGGAGTTCGTCGCCGGGGAATTGTTGGGGGCCGCAATGTCCCAGGTGGACGGGCTGGTGGTGAGTACGCATGAGAAGGTCGCCGGGGTGGACGGGATCTACGAGTTTGACGCGACCGCGCGGTACCGGTTCGCCGGGATGGAGTTCGTGGTGGTGGTCGAGGCGAAGTTGCACCGGAACCCGATCAAGCGGGAGTTGGTGCAGGTGTTGCGGCAGAAGGTGCTGAGCGTGGGTGCGCACAAGGGGGTGTTGGTGGCAACCTCGGCGTTCCAGGCGGGGGCCGTCGAATTCGCCAGGACTCACGGGATCGCGCTCGTCACCGTTACCGAGGGGCGGTTCGTCTTCACCACTCGGGACACGGGCAAGGCCGCCCGGCCCGCCCTCGTGGCCTGCTACCACGGTGGAGTGGGTACTCGGGGGATGGTGTTGGCCGCCGATGATGAGGACCACCCGGAGTGTGTCGCGGAGTTCCTGTTGGGGCGCTCCAGGGTCTGACTCACGGGCCGACGTGGACGTGGGACGCCCACACCAGCGGGTCGTCGGGGTGGCGGTCGCGTAGGGTGCGGGTAGCGGTGTGCACGGCTGTCGCGATGTCTCCGCCCGCTGCGATCGCCGGGTAGACCAGTTCCGCGAAGTCCACGGCGGGCTGGTCGCCGATCGGCCACAGGGTGCCGATCACGTGCCGGTACCCCGCCAGATGGAACGCCGATGCCAGGTGGAGCACCTCGTCCGCCAGCCGCCCGCCGGGGCGGGCTGTCGAGCACGCGGACAGGAACGCCAGATCGGCGTCCAGGCGCAGGTGTGCAAGGTCCAGCGCGGTGAGTGGGTGGTTGTGGTGGTCGGCCAGCAGAAACAGGCTCTCCGAAGGGTTGGTCAGATCGCTGTTGCCGTGGCAGGCGAAGTGCGCAATCTGCGCCTTTGGCAGGGCCGCGAGGACAGTGTCGCGGGTCGCGGCGGTCCCGCTGACCACGTCAACCGCGCCGGGCAGGTGTGTGCGCACCACCGCCGCCTCCCGCTCTGCGCCGGGCAGCGGCACGTCGTGGCCTGGCGTGCGCGACATCGCCACGACTAGTGCGCGGTCGGCGGGTGGCCTGGCGGGGTCGGCGCCACGCCGTGAGTGCACCAGCGCCCGGAGGGTCGGCGTGGTCGAGCACACCACCCGGTCCACCACGGTGAGTGACCCCGTGCCGTGGTAACCCGCTGCGTGCAGCGGCAGCAGCGAGAGCATGCCGGACGGGCACCACCACAACCGTTCGGCGGTATCCAGGTGGTCGAGCACCGGGCCGGCTACCGCGTCCCAGATCCACTCCAGCGTGCGTATCACCCGGTCGCGCCCGGCGGCCCTGGTCCGGGCCGTCCCGGACCGAGTGTCCTCGACCGCTTGGAGAAAGTCCAGCACCTCCTCCATGACTGCCCGGGGCGTGAGCGCGGGCAGCGGAACGGGCGTCACCTCGGCTGCAGCGGACAGGATCAGCGCGTACGACCCGAAGTCGGACACCACGACGACCACAGCGTGCCCCTCGGCAGGCGCGAGGTCGCGCACGGTCGGCGGGCGCAGAAACGTGTCGAAACCGGGCAGCGTCCGGATATTCGCGAGCAGCCGATCGTACCGCGCGGCCACCCCGCGCCGCGTCGCGACGTCCGTGTCGGGGTCCTCGAACACCGCGCACAGCTCGGTGAACATCGTCGCGAACGCGGGTTGGCGCTCGGCGAGCGCGGTGAGGTCCGTCCGGCTGTCCAGCGCGTGCCCGAGCAGCAGCCCGCGCCCTTGCTCGAACAGCTCAACCGCCCGCGTCGGCAACCCCGCGCGCACACAGCACGCGGCGGCGTCCGCACCGAGCCCCGCCATACCGTCGATCAACGCCTCGCGGTCGCGCCAGGTAAGGGATCGGGACACGGCCCGCCCCACCAGGTCGACCGCCGTCCCGTACGCCTCGGCGGCCTCCGCCCACCGCCCGTCGGACGCCGCCAACCCGGCCCACTCTGCGGCCGCCGCGGCGCGGACGCGTGGTACACCCACATCGGTCGACGCCGCCTCCCGGACCGCCGCGAGCACGGCCTCCAGGTCCGTACCGGTCACGGCATTGCGTCGGCGCAACACCCGGCCGAGGGAGAGCAGGTGGAGCGGCCGGTCGGAGTGGTCGACGGGGAGTTCTGCCAAGGACTTGCGGGCGCCGTCGACCGCCTCGTCGAGGGTTTCCTGTCGTCCGGTCCGGTCGTGCAGGTCCAGCAACGCCTGCGTGAGGTTCAGCAACGCGGGCGCGCGTCGCGGATCGCCGGGAGCCAGCGACTTCACGGCAGCCCGGCACACCTCCAGCGCTTCGTCGAGATCGGCGGGGGCATCGCCGACGCTGAACCGGGTTAGGAGGATCGCCCCGAGGTTCGACAGACGCAGCGCGCGACTGGTGTGGTCCGGCGAGGTCGCCTTGACGGCCTGCCGACCGGTGTCGATCGCCTCGTCCAGGTCGGCGCGGTCCTGCCGGCAGTCGAACCGGGTGTGGAGCGCGGACGAGAGGTTGGCCAGCACCATCCCGCGTTCGTAGCTCACGGCGGACATGGCCGACACGGACCGGCGCAGCGCGTCGATCGCCTCGTCCAGGTCGACCTGACCGCTCGTGCGGCGGAACCGGGCCAACAGCGCGCCGCCGAGGTTGCCCAGGTAGACGCCAAGGAGCGGGGTGCCCTTGAGCGCGGCCCCAACGGCGGCCCGCCCGGCCTCGACCGCCTCGTCGACGTGCTCGATGCGGTCGGTACGCTCGAACAGCAGGCGGAGGGACATGCAGAGGTTCGACAGGTCGGTGGGCGAGAGCTCGGTGTCCGACGCCATCGCGTCGCGGGTGTACCGGATGGACTCGTCCAAGTCCTCGGGCGCGCCACCGTTCTGGTACCGCTGGGATAGGGCGATCGCCAGCGTGGACCTGCGCCCGGCGAGTTCCGGGTCGCCGGGTGGCGTCGCCTCGATCGCGGCCCGCCCTGCTGCGATGGACGCGCTCAGGTCCTCAGACCGTCCGGAACGGACGAACCGGTCCCGGAGGAGGTCGCACAGGCCCTCCAGGTGCTCGGCCGGTGACTCACCCGCGTCGAGCGCGTCCTGCCGCACTCGCACGGCCCGGTCGAGGTCCGCCAGGTCACCGGTGCGGATGAACCGGTTCCACAGCAAGTCGGACAGTTCACCCGGATCGGACGCCGCGTCGATCCGGGCGCTCAACCCGGCCTCGTGATCGAGGAAGTTCGCCAGGGTGCGTCGCGTGGTGTCGAGGTTGGTTTTCAACGCCTCGATGTCGGGATGGTCTGGCCACCCGTCGACCGCCGCCTGGCAGGCCGCGACGGCGTTCTCCAGGTCCTGCCGACTGCCCAGCCGCTCAGCCCGGGTCAGCAGGGTGATTCCCAGGTTGGACAGGCACGTCGCCTGGATCGGAGCGTCCGGCGGGGCGTCCTCGACCGCGGCCTGGCACTCCTCGACCGCCTCGTCTAGGTCGTCCTGGTCGCCGTCGCGGTCGAACTTCGTCATCAGTGCGGTACCGAGGTTCGTGCGCAGGTGCGGGAGTTCGGAGTGCCCGTCTTCGGCGTGGTCGATCGCCCGGCGGAGCAGGCGGACAGCCCGGTCCAGGGCGCCCGGATCGGTGTCGGCGTCGCGGTACTGGACGCGGCCGAGCTTGCCGAGCGTCGCGGCGCTGTCCGGTGCGGCGGGCGGGTACTTGTCGAACTGCTCGGCGATCAACGTCGGGACGTGCGCCCGACCGCCCATCCGGTACAGCGGCGCGAGCAGGTCGAGCGCGACCATCATCAGCTCCGTGGCGCCCTCGGGCGTGCCATGCGCCTCGACCCTCGACAACAGCAGCAACCCGGCCGTCTGCGTGACCTCCACGTCGTCGAGCGGGTCCGGCACCGCGCACAGCAGGTCGACCAGCTCGTCGAGCGCTTCGGGGACGAGCACCTCGTCGGCATCGCGGGTACCACCGAACGCGGTCAGACGCTCGCGCAGGGCGGTGATCAGGTTTGATCGCTCGGTCGCGGAGAACCCGGACCCCATCAGACTGTCGCGGGCCGTCACGAACTCCCGCGCGAGTTCGAGCGCCACAGCGTGCGCGCCCTCACCGATGCCGCCCGCGAGTCGCACGAGTTCGGCGCGGTGTATGCCGCGCACCCTTGGCGCGGCCCAGATCATGGTCCGCTCCAGGATCCACAGCTCCATCACGCGGTCGTCCTCGACCACCGCGGCGACCGCTTCCTCGCGATCGCCGAGGACCTGCTCGACGATGTCCGGTGTGGTCAGCGCCATCGCCCGGATCAAGGCGGTTCGGGCTTCGGCCAGCAGGGCATGCTCGCGGGTCACCTCGAACGCGCGGCGCAGCACGAATCCCAGGTGCGTCATGCGCCGGGCCAGGCCGACGTCGTCCTCGGCGTCGAAACCGACCGCCTCCCGGGCAGTGTCGAGGACCTCACGCAGCACGTGCGGGTCCTTGTTATGCCACGTCAGCTCATGCAGCGCAACAGACAGCGAATACAGGAGGTCGCCGCGCAACGGCTCGTCATCGGCCAATTCGGCCAGGACCATCCGGCAGGTCGCGATCCCCTCGCGAAGGATGTCCTCGTCCCCGGTCCGGTCGGCCAGGTCCACGAGCGCGTCGGCGAGCAGCGCGACCTCGCCGAGCCCGGCCTCCTTGACGGCCTCGTCCGCCATTACCTCGACGGCGTCCTGCACAAGGGAGGGGTCTTCGGTCCACCGGTAGAGCACGCGCAGGGTGTTCGCGGCGTTCATGAGCCGGGAGCCCAGGGAAGCGTGGGTGTCCGGCGTCGCGCGCAGGACCCGCGCGTGCGCGGCCAGCGACTCGTCCAGCAGCGCGGCCTCCTTGGTGCGCAGGAACAGTTCCCTGAGGAAGACGGCCTGGTTGGCGACAGCCGGGAGCAGATCGGGGTCGGCTGCGATCGCGGCCCGGCCGACGTCGACCGACTCGCGCAACGCCTCGCCGTCGTTCAGGTACTCGTACCGGGCTTCCAGAGACGCGGCCAGGTTCGTCAACGCGAGCCCGCGCTCCTCGTCGTTCTCGGCGGCGTTGACGGCGGCTCGCGCGGTCGCGATCGAATCGTTGATCACCGCCTCGTCCTCGGTGCGCGTGAACTCGACCCGGAGCGTGTCGCTGAGGTTCGCGAGGCGGGTCGCCCCGCCCTCGGTAGGAGATGCCACGTCGGTGCCCGACTCGGCGAGGGTCCGCGCCACGTCAGCCGCCTCGCGCGCCGCCTCCAGGTCGCCGGTCGCGCGGGCAAGCTCGACAAGGGCCGTGTGTAGACTCCTCAGGCACCGGGCGTTCCTCGCCCGGTCGGCGACACCGACCGCCGCGCGGTAGACCCGGACGGCCGCCTCCAGCGCCTCCACATCGCCGTGCTCCTCGTACCACTCGTACAGCGCACCGCCCTGCTTGGTGTAAGCGTCCGGGTCGTCGCTGTACCCGAACACAGAGTCGTCCGACTCGGTGATCTCCGGCGTGTGGTCGAACAACTGGCGCACCTGGTCCGGCAACGAGTCGGGTGCGACCCGGTACACCTCGCCCAAGAACAGCAGGGCGTCCTCCAGGTCCTCCGCTCCCTGCCGCGCGCGGAACCGGAGCAAGTGGAGCCGCCCGATCACCGTCAGCGCGACTACGTCGACAGGCAGGTCGGGCGTCGATGCAGGTCCGGACACCCGCAGCTGGAGCAGGTTCGCCTCCTCCAGCGCGTCCTCGGTCAGGACTGCGGCGTAATCACCCGTCCGGTGCGCCTCCTCGAACCGCGCCAGGATCGCCTCGACCAACTGTTCCCGCACCCGGACCTCCGTTCACCACCGCTTCCGCGGCACCTTACCGAGTGTCGGCGCCTCATTGTCGAAACTGTAGATTCCTGCAGGGTGCCAAAACCAGAGCCGATCGCCATTCATCCATACGTTATCGACCTGAAGCTGGGGTTGCCTTCGCGGGAACCGGAGCTGGGAGCGGACATCTTTGATGCTCTCGTCGCTGACGGTTGCCGGGTGATCCTGATGGCTGATGGCGGTTTGATCCGTTCCTCGCCTACGGATCAGAAGGTTAGGGGTTCGAGTCCCTTCGGGCGCACAAGATCATGAGGGGCCTGACCTGCCGAAATGGCGGTCAGGCCCCTTTGCTTTTCTGTCCCTTGTGGTCGGTTGGGTGCTCGGTGGGTGCTCGTGCGACGAGCATCCCTCACGTCCGGCCCGATCCGGCGGTGTTCCCTCCGGTCCGGAGGCGTCTTGATCATGGTTGATCGAGTCGGTCCGCTTGTGTGGCTGGTGGGTTGCGGGCTTCCTGGATAGCGGGGTTTCGCGGTGTGCTGTCGGTTTGGCTGGGGTGTCCGGTGCTATTGCGGTGAGTTAGTGTCGGTTTGCCGTTGGTTATGGCGGTGGTGGCCGATGCTTCGATGTCGCTGGAGGGGTTTTCCTCGTGGATCCGCAGCAGCTCAGGGATGTGAAGCGGTCGCTGGGTGGTGCGTTGGCGCGGTGGCGGCGGGCGCGTGGTCTGACTCAGGATGATGTGGCGCGGCGGGTGCACAGCACGCGGAGCACGGTGGCGAACGTGGAGTGCGGTCGTCAGGTGGTCGACCGGGTTTTCTGGGCGCAGTGTGAGTCGCTGCTCGCGGCCGGTGGTGAGTTGATCGCCGGTTATGACGACTACCGGTCCCTTGAGGTCCAGTTCCGGCGGGACAAGGCCGAGGCGGCCCGCCAGGCCCGGTGGGCAGGGGTACTCGATCCTGCGACTCTCGCCGAGACGGCTTCACCCCGGGGGTTTCGGGATCATGGAGAGGCGCTGCTGGCGGAGCTTCGCGGGCCGACGGGCGGCGCGCGGGTGGAGGGCGACATGCGACGTCGGGTCGTGCTGCAGCACGCGTTGATCGCTCTGTCCGCAGGGGTGGCGGGGCCGGCTCTGGATTCGATCCGCGCCGGGCTGGCGTCTCCGGTGCTGGGGCAGGAGCCGGCTGATGTCGACGTCGCGGAATGGGAAGAGGTCGCCGAGGAGTACGGGCGCGGCTACTACAGCATGACGCCGGTGTCGCTGATGCTCCATCTGGCCGCTGACGTGGCGGATCTCCAGCAGACGATCGAAGCATGCCGGGGTAGCCGCCGCGCGGACCTGTCGCGGGCCGGCGCGCGACTGGCGGGGATCATGGCGATGTCTCTGGTCAAGACGGGTCAGTTCCAGGCCGCGCGTAGGTGGTGGCGTACCAGTCGGGCGGCCGCCGACGCCTCTGGTGACCCGGCTGTGCGGGTGTGGGTGCGTAGCCAGGACGCCGTCCATGCCCTGTACCAGCACCGCTCGACGCGGGCGGCGATGGATCGGGCCGGTGAGGCGGTGGCGATCAGCGGTGGGCGTGCTTATCCGGGCACGGCCGAAGCGCTCGGCGCTTGTGCGCAGGCGAGCGCTTTGGCCGGTGACGTAGCGGGTGCCCAGGGCTATATCGATCTGCTCACCGACGTGTTCGACAATCTGCCTGACAGCGTCACCGTCGACACCGGGAACATCTATCACTGGCCGCAGCGGCGGCTGTGGCACACCGCCAGCTACGTCCACAGCCACCTCGGTCGCTCCCTGGACGCGCAGCGGGCGCAGGAACAGGCGCTGTCGTCGATACCCGATTGGGCGCCGGCCGCCCGTGCGCAGGTGCACCTGCATTCCGCGATGTGCCTGATCCGAGACGGCCACCTCGACGACGGCGCCAACCACGCTCGACAGGCCATCACTGTCCTACCCGAATCCCGGCGAACGACCCTCGTTGTCCACCTCGCACGCGCGGCGCTGGACGCGGTACCCCACAGCGAACAGCGCCGCCCGGCCGTCACGGACCTCCGCGAGCTGATCACCGCCTGCGGACCGGTGCCCCGGTGACCGGACACGACGGCATCCGGCTGCACCGCTGGGAGGGCGCTGACCTCGACCGGTTCATCGACGAGATGAGCGACCTCTACGAGACGGTGTACGCCGAACCGCCCTACAACGGCGGCCCCCTGTTCACCCGGGACCGGTTCCAACAACGCACCGATCGCCAGAAGCAGACGCCAGGATTCACCCTCGTCACCGCCCACACGGGCCATGCCTTGGTGGGCTTCGCCTTCGGTCTGCCGTTCGGCGAGGACAAATGGTGGGGTGGCACCAGCACACCGCGACCCCCCGCCGAGGTAGTCGCTGGGACCAAGTTCGCCGTCATCGAACTCGTCGTCCACCCCGACTGGCGCGGCCAGGGCCTCGGCCGCACCCTACTCGACAACCTCCTGGACCAGCGGCCGGAACGCTACGCCATCCTGCTAGCCGAACCCACCGCCCCAGCCCGACAGATCTACCACCGATGGGGCTGGCAGCAACTCGGCGACGTACAACCAACCACCGATGCCCCCCAACTCAACGCACTCGTACGCCCCCTCAAGTCCGAAGCACTCTGACGCTTCACTGCTCCACGTTCTGACGAACAGTCCATTCTGTAGTCGCATGCCCGACTCGCGGGACAATCGGCATCCAGCGAGGCGGTCAGGTTCAACAGCGCCTTCTCCCTCGTCGCTTCCACGGTCAGACTGTGATCATGGACTTGATCACCACCGCCATCTGCATCACCGTCGGATGTGGCTGCACGTCGTCGACCGCTGTCTGGAGCACGCCGTCCACCTGATGCGCGCCGGCCGCCACCCGGCGTGGAAGGAACACGCCTGTCGGCGTACAGATACCGGCAGAGGCCTGCCTTCGGCTACTCAAGCTGGGTTACCAGTCGAGGAAGGCTGCACCCGGATCGCGGAGTCTTCGGGCGTCGCGGGACAGCAGGGGTAACACAGAGCGTGGCGGCCCTGCAAGCGCGCGATTAGCTTCACCGATGAGTTGCGGGCTTCCGCGCAGCGGTCGCAGTTGTCGGCGCCGACTGTCGGCCCCAGTAGCCCCGACGGCGGGCGCAGGATCCGCCGACCGAAGCGGGGGTTACGGTGGATGATTAACAATCCGACGATGAGGCTGCAAAAATGATCAATGTCCAGGAGTTCGCGCGACGGTTGAGTACTCTCGGAGCTGATGCGTTCACCAGCGACGACGTCGTGGACCTGGCGACCGCGGCCGATGTTCGCATCAGTGCAGACGTCGAGATCGACGCCACCGTGGCGCAGCGCTTGCTCGACCAGGTCTCGCCCACCCTGCCGGTCACCGGGGCCCAGATCGCGGCGTCGCTATGGCCGCCACCGGAGTCTTCCCGTCCTGCGGCGCCTTTGGTGTCGTTCTCCAGCCCTGGTGCCGTCGACGGACCGGCTGATCAGCCGACTCGACGCCGCAGTTCCGGGTCTGCGGGTAGAGGCCGGCGACCCAGCTCCCGACGAACTGGCAGGTGAAACCGCAGTCCCAGCTTTTCAGCAACCCCCAGACTGCTCGCCGCAGCCGTCGACCACGCGCGAGCTGCGAACCCCACTCCCGCCGCCATCATCGGCTGAACGTCGTCCTCCTGTCCGGCTCCGTACGCCCGGGCAGGCTCGACCCGCGATGATCCCGGTGAAGCATGCGGGTCGCGGCGTGAGCGTAAGGTCTGGCAGCCTGCACAGAACGTTTAGCCGCGGCCGACGCGGCTTCGTCCAACGAGGGGCCGCCGTGTCCAGCGAAACAACTCGTTCGCCGCTCGTACTGGCGATCTCGTGGGGCCACATGGACGTCGAGGACCTTGGAGTTGGCAAGGACTTCAAGCTGCACCCCGGCGGTGGCCGTCCGTGGGATTGGTCCGAAACGGGTACCCGCCACAGCCCCGGTGTTCAGCCCGACGATGTCCTAGGGCTTTTAGCCCACGGCGCTACGACCGTCGTGCTGTCGCGTGGCATGCAACTGCAGCTGCAGGTCGACCCGCGTACCCTCAGACTGTTGGAGGAGCGCGGGGTGACCGTCCACGTGGCCGAGACCACCGAGGCAGTCCAGATCTACAACGACCTCGCCACCAGTGGCACCGCAGTCGCAGGGCTGTTCCACTCGACCTGCTGAACGCAACGATAGAGACACGCTTGCGGCGGCTGATGAGGACGGTCATCGGCTCGAATGGGCTGTGAAGTCTCCTGCGTACTCATCCGATTCGACGCTTGCGCCCATCCGTGCGAGCAGTTGGATTTGCTCACCGCTCAGCCGCCAGCCCATCGCGTTGTAGCCGCCGTCTGGGTCGTCGAACCAGCGAACCATCATCAGACCTGCGTCGACGTCGCCGCCGTCTACGAGGGCCCGCACCCGATCAGCCGCCGGCGCGATACGGGCAAGCACGGTGGACGCCTGCTCGTCGATTCGTCCGTGCGTCTCACAGCGGATTTCCCACCGATGAGCTGCCGGGACCGGCCTCGGCGACGTGCGACGGCTTCCCATGGCGGCGGTCCGATCCGGTTCAAGCCCGAGACATTCCGTGATCTGGTCGGCTGTCACCGCCTCGCTGTCAAGCCAGAAGTAGCAGTACTGCTGAACCTTCCACGGCCCGTCCACCATGTACGCCAACCTATGCGTTCGAACCCGTAGGCGTGCACTCAATTCGGCTAGATCCGGACGCCGCCGGGTCGACCAACATGACTGACCATAGTCGATCTTGCAGGGCAAGCGCAGTCGGAGCCGCACTCGCAGATGTCGATAGCTGTCGTGTACTCGGTGGTGCGCCGGCCCTGCGCTCGAAGCCGTACGCCGACAACACCGGCCGTGCTCGTCGCACCTGACGCGGCGGGCTGTGTCGAAGGTTCGTGTCGAGGGTGTTCGACGAGCGTCGACCCACTTCTACTTGTTCCTGGCATTGAGGGTTCGGCGGCTGGCCGGCCACCAGGGATGGCGTCAGTGGCGTCGCGAGGCATTCCGGATGCGGCGGCACCCGTAGAGGTGAGGCTGCGAAGGGCGCGTCCAGACCGCGTCGAGACCTGGGACGGGTGCCGTTGGAGGAAGGGAAGCGGTGGTCATGGGCTTGGATCACGCGTCTGCCGGGGAAGAGATCGTCCGGCATCGTGGGCTGTTCATCTGCTTGGAGGGGATCGACGGGGCCGACAGGACAACTGCTGTCGGTCAGGCCGTCGAGGCGTTGGACGGCCGTACCACCCTAAAGCTGCGCTGATGGTCCGGCCGCCGATTCCTCATGTCGCTATGCGTCCGCTCTGGCGGTGTCGTAACTGTGGTGCCGAGTGGCCTTGTCAGCCGGCTCGGCTGGCGCTGTTGGCGGAGTACCGGAACGACCGGACCGCGTTGCTGCTGTTCCTCGGGGCGTTGATGACCGAGGCGAGCGGTCAGCTTCACCAGCTCCATCCGGACCGCAGGCTCGACCTGACGGAGCGGTTCATGTCCTGGGCCAGGGCGCGCTGATGAGGGCCATGCCAAGGGCAATGGACCGCCGGTGCGACCCGAGCGCGTCGAGGCTGTCAGCGTGCGCGTAGCGGGGCGTGTTATGTAGTCTAGGTCCAGGTCGCGGCTGTGGCCACGCAGCGATCGACCGGCCTCAACCACCTCCTGCAAGGCGCGGCGGGTGTCACCGGGCGGTGAGCCAGACTGCGTATTTCGGGTTGATGCCTCTATGGTTTTAGGGCGACGGAGTTACCCCGCGCAACCGATCAGGCCGCAGCTGCTGCAACCGGCTGTTCCCCGGATAATCTTCAGCCATCACCGCTACCAAAGAGTTGGTAGTGATCTGCTTCCCGCCTCCGCCCTGTTGTAGCAGACCCGTGGCGTGCCACCAGCGGGTGGCGCCGGTCCCAGACGAGAGCAGGCGCGACGCGTCGCCGCCAGCTCGCTCCCACAGGCCCTCTTGTTGTGGGCCGTCTGGGTAAAGCTCGCGCCCCACGGCCGCTAGATCATTGCGGTGGTCGCCTTGGTCGCGGCTGTCGTTGTCGGGCGCCCAGCGCGTGAGCATCTCGAACAGGAACGCAGATGCGTTAGCGGCTGCGAGCGGCTGTGAGCCACCCGCGTCGGCCGCCGCCTTTCCATCGACGAGATCGGAGATGCCTCGGACGGCGATGACGCGGGCACGTTCGGTCGAGTGCCCCCCGCGGAGCGTGCCGAAGTCCTCCATGTCGACGGCGACGGCGTCGCCGTACGACGCTAGGACGAGCGCGACCACGTCGGAGCGCCGATCCGCTAAGACCTTCTCGCCGACGATGATGGGAGCCACGAGTGCAGCAGGAGGGCGTCCGGCGGCCTGCCATGCCCCAGCGGAACCGGTGCCGCGCATGAGCCACTCATCATCGGCGGCGACTGCCCTCGCGATTTGAACCAGGGCGGGACTCACTGGGGCGATCTCCGGGCGAGGGCGTAGAGCCATCTCCTGCTTGCCCCCTTCAACCCAGTAGACCTTGTTCGATGCAACAACGTCGCCGACTGCGACATCCTTCAGGCCGCCGGCAACACCCAACATCGCGACCACAGAGGGACGAAAGGCGGCCTCGGCGCGGGCGGTCAGGATGGCCGCGTCCACGTTGCCCGCCCCGGTTTCGATCACGGCGACCCGTCGGCCGCTGCCGCCGCTGAAGCGGCCGACATCGGCGGCTAGACCGGTCACGCTCTCGACGCGCACATCGTGCAGGTGTTCACGGACTGCGCGGCGCTCAAGCTGAAGCGCGGTCACGATGAGGACGTCAGCCTGTTCCGTGGTCATGTCCACTTTCGCTCCTGAAGACCCATTATGAGGACGCGCAGGTCGGGGTTGTTCGGGTAGTCGGACATCATCGCATCGAGTAAGACGTTCAGCGGCGGCGCGCCGTGTTGCCCGCGCATCATCGCGTCCAGCGCCAACCCCCAGCGGAGCCGGCCAGTAGAGGCGTCCGGCAGGTCCGCGTCGTGACCGCCAGTGCGCTCCCACAGTGCGTTGTCGGCGGGCCCTCCTGGGTAGAGGCGCGCGGCGGTGTCATGTAGCGCGTCACGCAGTTCGTCGGCAGTTGCAAGGTCGCGAACGCCCTCGCTGAAACTGATGAGTCGACGCAATCGTTCGAGGGTGCTGAACATCTGCCCTACCTGATGTGCGGCGACCCGCAGGTCAGGTCTGATCCGGGCCAGGTCGGTGATGGTCTCAGCGGTGCGCTTCCAACGGCGATCGATGACCAGACGGGCCAGCTCTGTGGCGTCCGTGGGCGTAAAGAGCCCGCGGCTGACCACGAGCTCGGCATGCTCGGGGCGCGCGGCGGGCAGCACCCGCAGGACGGTCACGGCCTGTCCTGCGTCGTCGTGGGCGACGGCACCAAGCACACTTGGAGCGAGGATCGCGGTCTGCAGTTGAGATTCAGGAGCGGGGGAGCCCGGTTGCAGACTGCGCGCGACGGCCGCTGCAGTTGCCGCCTTGAAGCCTTCGATGCTCCCTGGCGGCAGCCGATCCCACAGGCGCGCCCGGTCAGGGTAGCGAGACAGATCGGCGGCAGATGTGCGGGACAGCGCATTGAGCAGGATGTCGTCGACTGGTTGGTCGTCTGCGGTGAGCGCGAGCAGCGGTGCAGCAGCGTTCTCTGGTGAGACGATCTGCCACGGGTCTGCGCCGTGTCGGGTTGCAGCTGCCCAAACGGCGCGGAACCTCTCGTCCGCGACGTCTCCTACAGTGAGCAGCCCGGGTTGCTCGGCGACGAGCCGTCCGGCGCGTTCGGCGAGCCCGAAGTCCGCAACCTGGAGCGCAGCGCGTACGGTGCCGACGTCGCCGGTGCGTCTGGCGAGAATGTCGTCTGCTGCATCCGTCCGTGGTCTGATGCTCAGGTGTGCCTTCCACGCGGCGGCAGGGACGGAAGCGTCGACAGCGGTGGCGTGAGTTCGAGGCAATCCATGTTGGGCTGCCGCTGCCACAACCCACTTAGGTGCGATGCCGACGGCTTCGATGGCGTCAGCGAGCGCGGCATCAAAGTCGATGCGTGAGGAGGCGTTCCGAACGAGCCAGGTTGTCGCGTCGGCACCACGAGGGTGACGCAGAATAGCCTCGGCGACCGGTGATAGCGCGAGCCGGTCGGCGGCGTCCTGGAGCGCACGGGCCAGCGCCTGCCCGAACGCATCAGCCCTGTCGGTGAAGACAGTCTCGGTGGCCGCGTCGGCGAAGTCATCGCCACGAAGCGGATCCGAAAAGGCTGCACGGGTCCAGTCGGTGAGCAGGTCGGCGAGGGCGGGGGCTGATGGCATGGCCTGCCATGGGACGCCGCGCAGCCCGCGAATGTCGGCGAACCTGGCGGTGGGCGTGATCGCGGCAAGCCGCGCGAGGGCCGTTCTCTTCGGACCTTGTCCCTCGTCCGACGCCGGTTGAAGGAGGCCGAGAAGTTGTACAAGGGCGCGGGTTGACTCGTGGTTGAGGTCGCAGACGCTCGCCAGAAGCTCAGCTGCGGTGGCCAGGTGGCGCCATTGAGTGAACGCCGCGTTGCCGATATCGAGGTCTCGGGCAAGAGCGGCGGCCCGGCCGTTGTCGTCGCCAAAGAGGGCTTCGCGGGCCGGGTCCGCCGGCTTGGATTTGTCAGCACCGACTGTCAGCCAGGCACTCCAGCGCGCGGCGGCACGGCTGGGAATAGCTACAGCGACGATCGACGCGCTGTTGGTAGGCACCGATAGGCCGTCGGGGTGGAACGCTGCGCCGAACACCACCCGGGCGCGGTCGGAGGGCGAGAGGTGAGCCCACAAGCAGCCGACTGCGTCGGCCAGGCCCGAGCCAATCCAGGCAGCGCGGCGGCGTGCGAGCAGTGCGGAGGCAAGTGCGCCTGCACCTGAAGGATGTTCGTGCGGACCGGCAGACGAAACCGGTACGGCCTCCATCGGTGAGCCGAGGTCGTCTCCTGTGTCCTCGAGTCGCGCGAGCAAGGCCAGCAAGTCGAGCTCGTCCAATAGAGAGATGGGCACGACGGCGGCGGTGGTTGCGACCATTCCGGGGCGAGCGGCGGTGTTGTCAGGAATGGTGACTTGGACAATGTAGGCGTCGTCGAGGCGGTATCCGGAGGCAAACGGCTCGATGACGTCGGGGCTGTTCGGTGGCGCGTCCGTATGCCAGATGATCTTGCCTAGTAGGTCAGCGTCGACACCGGTGTGCGCGAGCAGTGTGTGGGCGCCACCGCGGTTGCCGAACCTCGCCAGGCGAATCCCGCCGCTCATCGCGGGTCGACGAGGAGCGTGAGGTCGCCGTCCCGTTCTCCAGCGGAGGTAATGATCCAACCCATCTGCTGCGGCCCGGCGTCGAGGTAGTCTGCGGCGGGCTCGGCTTCGTCGAGCGGCTGGCCTTGCGAGGACAGGCCGACGACGTCGAAGAGGCCCTTCCAAGTGGCGCGACAGTAGGAGTTCAGGAGGGACAGCCTCTCACGTGCGATGTTCGCGGGGAGGGTGCCGGACGGTGCGCCAAGCTCGTCCCAGCACGAGAGCACCAGGGTCAGTCGCGGCAGGGGCCGCGGTTGACCGCTGTTGAGCCGCCGGGTGTGAAGCAGCGCTTGGAGAAGCTCCACTGCCCACATGTCGACGGGCAGGGCGTGAGGGTCGCCGTCTTCCGGGGCGAGCGACGCGCGGGCGAGTTCGCCGATCGGGCGGGTCAGCACGTCGGGTAGGTCGGGGTGCCGCGCGAGCCGGATCACGAGCAGCCATTGGTCCCCGGACGCGGCCTGGCTGTGCCACCGATCCTGAATCCGGCGTTCGTCGACGAGGCGCCGGAGATCCTCACCGGCGTAGTCGGGCACAGTGACGTCAATCGGGCGGTCGTCGAGGTCGACAGCGGCGAGGCTCAGCGAGGTGTCGGTGCCCTGTGGCGTGTGGGCCACGGCGAGGCCCTGCTGGAGCCGTCGGAACCCCTCCTCGATCGCGGTCAGCGAGGCGGGTGCGGCGCGGGCGCGCAGCTTCCCCTCGCCCGCGCTGAGTCGGCCGTGAAGCTGAACGAGGAACGTCGTCTTGCCCGCGGCGGGTCCCCCAAGCACGAGCACGCGGCGGGCGTCGTTGGCGACGGTGATCAAGACTGCCCCGCAGCGGACCGAAAGGCGAGGAACGAATCGTTGGACTCCGAGCGGTCGTCGGCGACGCGGGCGCGCCGCGGCGCTAGCGCCGCGGCGGTGCCGAGGTCGATTGCAGCGGTCACGGGTTCGCAGTCGCGGTCATGGACGGACACCCGGACAGTGACCGCGCCGAACAGACGAGCATTCAGGCCGTCGATGTGTGCCTGGATTTTGCCCGGGACGCGGATGTCCGCCTTCGTTTGTACGGGTACAACGGGACGGCCCTGCGCCACTGACGCGAGGCGGCCAGCGAGAGTCTCGTAGTCACCTCGTGCGGTCCCGCGCTCGGGCCCGGCGAGGGCATCGCTGTCGGCAAGGATCACAAACGCATCCGCCGCCTCGGCGATCCACGCGGCCCCGGGGGCCTGCGCGACGTCGTACGCCCACTCGGAGTACCACTCGCCGGGCACGTCCGTGTGCAAAACGTGCGTGGGCGAGTCACGCCCGATGCTGACGGCCGTATGCAGCAGGGCTGGGGTGCGGTTGTCCGGTGCCGTGGTGTGCGGCGGGAACCCCCGACCGTGCGGGACCCACTGCAGATGGCGGGCGATCTGGTGCCAGCCGATGAGGGTGTAGGAGCCGGCGAACCGGTAACCAAAGTCGCCGACTCCTCGGCGGGCGGCAAGCCAGTGAGCAGCGAGTAAGGTCGTCTTGCCCGCATTGGCCGCGCCTACGACGCCGACGAGGTGGGGCCGGCCGAGTGCGGCGACCGCCGAAAGGTCTGCAAGGCCGAGCGCAAGGCCCGACCACGGCAGCGACCGACCTTCCGACCTGTCGATTCCGTCGCCCTCCAGATCAGGGGCGCCAGCGAAGTGCGGGCAAGGCTGCAGCCCCAACACACAGACGGTGTCGGGCGCGAAGCAGGTCGTGCGCTGGCACTGCACGCTGGCGACCGGCGTTCCTGGGGCGGTCACTCGACGTCGCCGGGCTGTTCCGGCGGCGCGGTTGCGGCGAGGCGGCGCGCCTGCAGGTCACGAAAGAGGAGGACGGCGGCGCGGCCTGCGGGCAAGGTCTGGCCGGACGGCACCAGCGGCGTCTGCGTCCCACCGCAGACGGCGTCAACTAGCGTCGCTGGCGCGATGTTCGCCGAGCCGGGCAGCGCGTCGACCTGGCCGGCGGCGGCGAGTGCTGCGACGGTGACCTCTGCGGACCCTGCGGCGTCATGCACAAGATCGGCAAGAAGATGCTCGACGGCGAGTGGCGCGATCAGCGGCACAATGTTGTGGAGGTCGACGGCGGCGGCTATGGCGACATCGGCTGGATCTAGGTCTGCATAGGAACGGGACAACCGAGTGCTGAAGATCGTCTCGCGCCACCACAGCAGCTCGCTACGCAGCCACACCGCCTCCATCGTCTGTTCCTGGGCGGCGAGCGCCTCGCGCAGCCGTGCCCCGAGCCCCGTCGCGAAGTCCTTCAGCTGGGTCACCGAGCGCCTATGTGCTTCGGCCGCGAGCACCTCGGAGACGCCGATGACCTGTTCGACATGCTCTGCGAACTCTCCTTGGAGCTGCTGGGCGAACACGTTGTAGCTGGCGGCATCCTCAAGCTCACTAGCGCGGTTCCTCAGCGGTGTATCGATGGGGATTTTCTCATCCTCCGCCTTCGGGATCGTCGGCATCCGTAACCTGCTCGGCGCTGGCGCCGGCGACCAGATGCCCGTAATGCTGCTGCGAACCTTGCCCTCCCATTCGGCCGCCAAGTCGGTGACGGGGTTGGCCCACCGGCCCGCAGGCAGGCACTCGGTCGCGGTACGCAGCGCGTACCAAGCTGCCTGGCGCATCGCGTCGTCGTTGTCGACGACGTCGGCCACGGCGGCCAGCGCCACCGCGCGCAGGATCTCGGTTGGCTGCCCAGGGAAGGCGTTGCGGAACGTTTCCCACCGCTCGAGGAGCGCATTCTCAGCCGCCGCGAGCGGTGCTGCAGTTGCTGGCACCAACTCATCGATGGCAGCGACTACGGCGTAGGGAACGAGCGTGCGTAACTCACCGGCGAACTGAGCCGCGAGGTCCTGCGCCGCACCACGGACACGCCCGACCCGGTCCTCGTCATCCCCTAATTCCGTCAGCAGGCTGGAGCGGAGAAGCCCCCTGATCACGTCCATCGCTCTCCTCGCTGGTGCGCTGACGGCCCCACGGCGGCGAGGAGCGTGTCGCGGCTATCAGCGCATGGTAGATGATCCGACGGTCCGGAGGTTGCCCACGGTGGAGTAGCCGCACTCCCTGGGAGCGGTGGATGGTCATGGCTTTGAAACCCGCCGGCGAACCCGTGGAATGAGGTCAGCGCAGGAGCAGGTAAGCAGGCCGTTGTGCAGGATGTGGGCGCGCACCTGACATCCTTGATGGTCGGGAAGACTCCCGACGATCAAGGCACGATAAGTGCGTCGTACTTGGAGGCAAGCATGGCGGATCTGGAAGTAGGCGCCACGAAGTTGCTGCTCGTCGAGTACGAGCGTTTGAAAGAAGAGCAGAAGACGAGGATCGGGTTCCGGGATAACCTGATCTACGCAACGCTCGCATCGATGGCAAGCGTGATCGCCGCGACTCTTTCTTTAAAGGGCCATGCGAACTTGCTGCTTCTACTTCCGCCGGCGAGTACGGTACTCGGCTGGACCTATCTCGTCAACGACGAGAAGGTGTCTGCGATCAGTCGGTATATTCGGGAGAGTCTTAGGCCCACGCTTGCCCGCCTCGAGCCGGCCCGCGACGACGCCGTCTTTGGATGGGAGGAATTCCATCGTTCCGATCGCCGCCGGCGCTCGCGCAAGATCCTGCAGTTGCTCGTCGATCTAGGTACGTTCTGCGTGCCGGCCTGTGGCGCGATCGTCGTCTACTGGGTCAACGGCCCGTGGAGGTGGCCGTTCATGATCGTGTCGCTCTTGGAACTGGCTGTCGTGATCGGTCTCGCCGTCAAGGTGATCCTTTACGCTGACCTCGGCGTCGAGGCGAGGGTTCCCGCAACCGGCAACGACAGCACTGCACCCTCGGTGGGCAGCGATTCGTAGTGTCCGCATTGGAAGCTCTACACAAAGGCATGTCCTGTGATGATCGTCTGCGCGGTGGGTAGGTGCGTAGCCCTATAGCGGTTGTGTCGAGATGGGCATTTGGTTGACCTCGCCGTGCTAGTCGAGGGCGCGATATACGTGCCGCCGAGCCATCGCTGAACTTAAAGATGCAGGTCGTGTCAACGAACCAACGGTCACCAGATAAGTGAGGAGCGAATCCGAACCTATGGCTGTGCCCCCGCAACTCGGCCAGATGAACGGGAATGACGTAGTGCCTTTGGTCGACGTCCTGTCGCGGCACGCTTGGTGTCGTGGAGCGCGATGTTGATCAGGCGGGCCGGAGCTCCCTGGGTGCTCCATGGGTGCTCGGACGTCGGGGAACTGGCATGGACCCTCTCGGACCGGCGCGGAAGTTGGGCCCCTGCCCCGGTGCGGGAAGTAGTGCTGCGCGGCTCGTGGTCCACCAGGGGGCGTGGAACTGCGGCTATCCGGCCCTACGGATCAGAAGGTTAGGGGTTCGAGTCCCTTCGGGCGCACAAGATCATGAGGGGTCTGACCTGCGGAAACGCGGGTCAGGCCCTTCTTGCTGTCTGGCCTGCGTGGACGGTGGGTGTCACGTGGGTGCGACGTGGGTGCAGCCCCGGACGCGGCCTTCTCGCGGGCTTGTCGGGACGTGACCCGCGGCTTTGCGGCCTGCTTGCGCTTGGTTGGGGTCGGAGCACCTGTTTTCGGTTTCGTCGGCGTCGGGGTGCCGGTTGTGGGGCCGCGGTGGGGCCGGTTCTTGCGGGCGCTGGCTTTGATCTTTTTGCGGGTGCGGCGGGCGGCGTTGAGGACCAGTTGGGCGGTGGCGTCGGCGCAGCGGCGTTGGATCTGCGGCAGGACGCTGGTGTAGGTGTCGGCCGTGATCACGATGCTGGAGTGCCCGAGGAGGTCCTGCAGGGTCTTCAGGTCGGCGCCGGCTTCGTGGGCGAGGGACGCGGCGCCGTGGCGCAGGTCGTGTAGGCGCACCGGGGGCAGCCCGGCTCGGCGGACGAGGATCCGGAAGCGGGTGGTGGCGTAGTTCGGGTTGATCGGTTTGCCGTCTGAGCGGGTGAAGACGTATCCGGTGTCGGTCCAGGGCGTGCCGTTCTCTGCCGCCTCCGCCTTGCGGTCTTGCTCGTAGCGGTGGTGCACGCGCAGGATGTGCAGGCTGCGTTTGTCGAGGGCGACTGAGCGCCGCCCGGCGGGGGTCTTGGGTTGGCCTTCGACGATGGTGTAGCCGGCGGTGGTGCGGTTGCGTTCGATGGTCAGGGTGCCGCGGTCGAGGTCGATATCGGACCAGCGCAGCCCGCATAACTCGCCGCGGCGCAGTCCGCGCAGTCCGGCGAGCCACCAGAGGGCGAACAGGGGGTCGTCGTTCACTGCGCTGAGGAACTCGGCAAGGTGATCGGCGGTCCAGACCGCCACGGCCGGCCGGGCGCCGGTCTGTTCCCAGGACTCGACGCGCGCGTCGGTCCAGACCTTGGCGTGGGGTTGCTGGTAGCCGGCGATCTCGATGTGCCGGGCCGGGTTGCAGTCCAGGATTCCTTCCTTGACGGCGAGGTTGAGGGCGGCCCGCAGGGTGGTGCGCAGGTGGTGCATCGCGGAGGCGGACTGCGGACGGCCCTTGGTGTTTCTCGTTGCCGCTATCTGCGCGAACACGGTGCGCAGGAGCGGGGCGTCGAGGTCGGCGAGGCGGTAGCGGCCGAGGTGGGGGATGAGGACGGTGTCGACGTCGCGGGTGTAGTGGAAGCGGGTGGTGGGCCGGATCTTCGTGCGGTTGTCGAGCCAGTGGCGCAGCCACCGCTCGACCGTCCAGCCCTGTGCCGTCCGGTCCGCCTCGGTCGTGGTCAGCCATTCATCGCGGGCGTGGCGGGCGGCGGCCTGCGACGGGTAGCCACCACGGCGGACCCGCTCGCGGCGGCCGAGCAGGTTTCTGGCGGAGCAGTGGAAGTACCAGGTGCCGTGGCCCCGTTCGCCCAATCGGGGGCAGGACTGCTCCAATCGCCGCCGCTGGTCGTCCCGGCACCCGCACCGTTTGAAGATCACACCTGACGTCGCCATGACCGTGCCCTTTCGATGGAGTCGCCTGTTCCACCGACGCCGACCCAACTGTAGGTACGGGCCCATCGACCGGCGCTCGCCACCTGTGCCTTCCGACGGTCCACCCACCGGCGGGGCGGCGGCCAACTCGGGAGCTGGATGGTGACTCTCGTCGAAGGCCGGAGGCAAGGCGTGCCGTGGAGCAGCGGTACCGCCAGAGACAGGATCCGGCGATCTTGAGTCCAGCTGACTGCACCACGCCCTCGAAGGTGGTGTAACGGGTCGTGTTGGTGCTGGGCGCTGCCCGCATTGGTCTACTCGGGTGCGGTGAGAACCCCTGTGGTGAGCAGCAAGGCTTCGAGTTGGTGCTCGACGAGGGCGGGTGCTTCGGGTCCGCGCAGTATGCCATCGGCGTGTGGGTGGAGGCCGAGAATGGTGACCTGGATGGGTGCGGCGAGTTGGGAGCTCGTTGATGCGGCCGGCGAGGAGGTCGGTGGCGGCGGTTAGCAGTTCAGCGCCCCAACGTTCGGTCGCCTCCTCGCTTGTGTCGACGGTGTCTTCTCCGTCGTCGTTGGTGAGCACGCCGTCATCGGCCAGCATGTCCAGCGTGAGTTCGAGTTCAGCCTTGCCGTCGATGAGTTGGATCTGCCGTGTGACGGAGTCGTAGGCGGCGGTCAGGCAGTGCTCGCCACGACGTAGCAGCGTCTGCTCCAGGCCGCCTTCCCAGGTGGAGTCAGCTCAGCCCAGCCATGACGCGCGAGTGTCGATGTCAGGTGTTCGAGGACGCGGTCGGCGTAGTCGGGGTCTTCGCCATCGCCGTAGAGCCGGTGGTACGAATCGGCCCAGCGGCCGTGGGTGCTGTCGCCGGCTGCCGCTGCGACGTGTCGTGCGGTGACGGCCGGCATGAGTAGCGCTGCCAGCTCCGGGACGTCGTAGTCCGGACAGCCGCCCCGGTGGCACCAGTTCTCACCGGGGCAGGTGAGGTTGACGCGGTGGACCGTGTCGACGGTGTCGGTGCCGTCGGCGGACCGGGTCGCGACGAGGACGTAGCTGTGCAGCGGGCTCGGGACGCCGACCAGGCCCTCGTCCGGGCGCATCGCCCCGCCATATACGAACACCACGACGCCGCTGCGCCGTTCGTCTGCCCAGCCCGCGATAGCGGCGTGTGCGAGCGCAAGGGTGGCGGCGTTGTCGCCGGGGTCCCAGGTTTCCAGCGCCCAGCGAGGGCTGTGGCGCCAGTCGCCCACGGCTGCGAGGGCATCAACGACGACCTCGTACCGATCCGACGAGTTGTCGATCACCGGCACCCCACCCAGGGTCGGACTCGTGGCGAGCAGTTCGCTGGCCACGCCTGGGTCCTGCGCCGCCGGCACCGGCTGAGCCGCTTCGGGTGACCACCAGCGCACGTCGTCGGGGATCAGCGACTCGTTGGCCGCCGCGTCGATCGTGATAGTTGTGGCTGGCGCGCCGTCTGCGAGGCCGAGGAACGTGAAGAGTGCGGATTCCCATGCGCCGATGCCGCCGGACACCATGGCCAGTTCGGGGCGTTCCTGTCCGGCGGCGGGGAGCATGATGGTCACCGCGCCGAGTTCGGACAGGGCGGCGATCGGCAGCGGTCGGTCCGGCTCGCGTTCGTCCTCCGGCGGCCTGACCGCTGCTGACGTCATGGGTTTGCCGTCGCGGTCGACACGCGGAATCCACGTCGGCCGCCGCTCCTGACGGCGCCGGATTGTTACGACCTGCTTCAGTAGCTCTTCTTTGGAGGGGTGGAACGCAGAAATCCGTCCGCGACCGGTCGGAGAAACCGCCTCCGCGAGCACCGAAGGGACCTGATGCGTTGGTTCCCCGCCCGGCGCGATCTATCCCGCCGGTTGTCCCATGGTGCCGTTCGGAAGCGGCCGGGGCCCTGATCATGGTCACGGTGCTTCAATGGTGGGTATGCCGCTCGACGAGTTGCGCGTTCTGCTGGCCCGGCACGCTCGGCCCGACCTGGGCACCGGCATCGCCGACGTCCGCATCTTCCGCGCCGACCGGCCCAACCCGCCGACGCCGACCACCTACGGCAGGGTGCTGGCCCTCGTCGCCCAGGGCACGAAGCGGTTCGCGCTCGGTGACCGGGTGTACGAGTACCAGGCCGGCGAGTACCTCGTGGCCTCGATCGACCTGCCGGTGACCGCGCACTTCGCCCGGGCCAGCCCTGAGGAGCCGGCGCTCGGCTTCGGCCTGACCCTCCACCCGGCCGCCGTCGCCGAGGTGCTGCTCCAGGCGGACCCGGCGGACCTGCCGGCACCCGCCCCCCATCCACCAGCCGGCCTGGCCGTCAGCAAAGCCCCTGTCGAGCTGCTCGACGCCGCCGTCCGGCTGCTGCGCCTGCTCGACCAGCCCCGCGACATTCCCATGCTCGCGCCCCTGATCAAGCGGGAGATCATCTGGCGGCTGCTCACCGGTGAGCAGGGCGGCGTCCTGCGCCAGTTCGGCCTGCCCGACAGCAGCCTCAGCCACATCGCCCGGGCCGTCCAGTGGATCCGCGACAACTATGCGCAGCCCTTCCGGGTCGAGGACGTGGCGCAGCGGGCGGGGATGAGCGTTTCGGCGTTCCACCGCAACTTCCAGGCCGTCACCTCGATGAGCCCGATCCAGTACCAGAAGCAGATCCGCCTGCAACGCGCCAGGCTGCTGCTCGCCGCCAACCCCGGCGACGTCGCCGGGGTCAGCCGCAGCGTCGGCTATGAGAGCGCCGCACAGTTCAGCCGCGAGTACCGCCGGCAGTTCGGGGGCCCGCCCCGCCAGGACGCGGCCCGCCTGCACGCCCGGACCGCCACGCGGGCCGCGCCGCGCGGCAGTTGACGAGAACTCGCGTTGTCTTGCCCGTTCCTGCCCGCCTGCCCGACGGACAAGCCGGTGCCGGCACGCCCCCGGTAGCCTGCCCGGACACAGGGGCGAGGTCGGCCGGGGGCCGACGGACAACGACAGGCGCGTGAGGTACGGGTGGCCGGTAGCGAACTGTACGGACGCCACGACGACCTGGCACAGCTCGCCGAGTTCCTCGACGGGGTGCGCCAGGGCGGCGCCGTGCGGCTGATCTGCGGCGAGCCGGGGGTCGGCAAGTCCGCCCTGATGACTGCCGCGACGGAACTCGCCCTCGCGGGCGGGATGCGGGTGCTGCGGGCGTCCGGGTCGGAGTTCGAGGCCGACGTCAGCTACTCCGGCCTGCATCAGCTGCTGCTGCCCGCGCATGGGGCCCTGGACAGCCTCCCGCCCGGTCCGCGCGAGGCGCTGTCGGTGGCGCTCGGGTTCGGCGTCGGCACGCCCCCGGACGTCCTCCTGGTCTGCAACGCGGCACTGCTGCTCGTCACCGAGCTCACGACCGACGGGCCGGTCGTGCTGGTGGTCGACGACGTGCACTGGCTCGACCGGGCGAGCACCGTCGTCCTCGGCTTCGTCGCCCGGCGGCTGGCGGGTCGCCGGGCCGGGCTGTTGGCGTCGACCAGGACGGGAACGGTGAGCTTCCTCGACCTGCGGGGGCTGTCCGAGCACGTCGTCGGGCCGCTCGACGACGAGGCCGCAGGGCGGCTGGTCGACGCCCGCCACCCGCAGCTGCCAGCCCGGGTGCGCCGCCGCCTGCTCGACCTCGCCCAGGGCAATCCCCTTGCGCTGATGGAGTTGCCCGCCGCGCTGCTGGGTTCCGTTCGGCGCACGGAGACGCAGCCCGAGGTGGTCCCCCTCAGCGACCGGTTGCAGGCGATCTTCGCGGCCCGGTTGACCGGGCTGCCCGAGGCGACCCGGCGGGTGCTGCTGCTCGCCACCTTCGAGGGCACCGGCGACGTCCGGGTGCTCCGCGCCGCCCTGCCCGACCAGCCCAGCCTGGCCGACCTTGCCCCCGCCGAGCGGGCGCAGCTCGTCCGGGTGGACGACGCCACGGCCCAGATCGCGTTCCGGCATCCGCTGATCCGGTCGGCGATCGTAGCCATGTCCACCCACGAGGAGCGCCGCACCGCGCACGTCGCACTCGCCGGAGCCCTGGTCGACGACGAGGAACGCCGCGCCTGGCACCTCGCGACGGCCGCCGTCGGCCCGGACGAGGCGGTGGCGGAACTCCTTGAGGACGCGGCGCACCGGGTGATGCGGCGCGGGGACGGGTTCGCGGCGGTGGCGGCCCTGGTGCGTGCCGCCGAGCTGAGCACCACGAGCGCCGGCCGGGGACGGCGGCTCGCCGAGGCCGCGTACATCGGCGCGGAGGCCAGCGGCACCATCGACGACGCGAAGATCCTGCTGACCGACGCGCGTCAGGCGGCTCCCGACTCCGCCGGTTCCCTGCACGCGGCCAACGCGACCGCCTTCCTCATGATCAACGGGGACGGCGACGTGAACACCGCCCACCGGCTGCTGGCGGGCGCCATCGAAACCGGCGACCACGGCTACCGGGCCGACGACCCCGCGCTCGTCGAGGCCATGCACACCCTCCTGCTGCTGTGCTGGTACGGCAGCACCCCGGAATACTGGGAACCCTTCTTCGCGGTGCTCCGCCGGATCGAGCCCCGGCCGCCGGATGTGCTCGCGTTGGCGAGCGACAGCTTCGCCGACCCGGTACGCACCGGGAAGGCGGCGCTGGGCCGGATCGACGCGGTGCTCCGGACGCTGACCGAGAACGCCGACCCCACCCGCATCATGCGGATCGGCACGGCCTCGGTGTATCTCGACCGTCTCGGCGACTCGCGGGAAGCGTCCTGGCGGCTGGTCCAGCACGGGCGCAACGGCGGGGCACCCCGCCGGCACCTCGGGGCCCTGATGCACCTGTGCCTCGACGACTTCCTGACGGGCCGGTGGGACGAGGCCGAGGAACTCGCCGCCGAGGGCCAGCGGACCTGCGACACCAGCGGCTTCTCGTTCTTCGCGTGGTACTTCCGGTACAACCGGGCGATCCTGGCCGCCGCCCGGGGACGGTTCGACGAGGCGTACGCGCTCGCCGACGAGATCACCCACTGGGCGCTGCCCCGGGGCGTCGCCGCCGCCGCGTTGTTCGCGCAGCATCCCCGGGTGCTCGCCGCCATGGGGCAGGGCGACTACGACGCCGCCTTCGGGCACGCCGCCGCGATGAGCCCGCCCGGCGTGCTCGCCTCCCACGTGCCGCACTGCACCTGGATCATGTTCGACCTGGTCGAGGCGGCCGTACGCACCGGGCGTACGGCCGAGGCCCGGGCCCACGTCCAGGCGATGCGGGACGCGGATGTGGCTGGCCTGTCGTCCCGGATGGCCCTGCTCCAGGCCGGCGCCGAGGCCCTCGTCCTCGACGACGACGAGTCGGTGACCCGCCTGGAGTCCCTGCTGTCCGACTCGGCGACGGGGCGGTGGCTGTTCGACGGGTCCCGGGTGCGGTTGGCCCTCGGGGAGAGGCTGCGGCGGACCCGGTCGCCGGTGGATGCCCGGCGGCACCTGCTCGCCGCACGCGACGGCTTCGCCGCCATGGCGGCCGAGCCCTGGCTCGCCCGGGTGGAGGGGGAACTGCGCGCCTGCGGCCACCGACCGGCCCCACGGCAGCAGGGTGACCTGACCGCGCTGACGGCGCAGGAACTCCAGATCGCCGAACTGGCGGCGAGCGGCATGACCAACAAGCAGATCGCCGAGCGCCTGTACCTGTCACACCGGACCGTCGGTGCCCACCTGTACCGGATCTTTCCCAAGCTGGGCGTCACGTCCCGGGCCGCGCTCCGGGACGCTCTGTCGCCGCCTGCTGCTGAGCAGACTGCGCGCTGAGCTCGTCGGCCTGCGTCTCCTTCGCTTCGAGCAGCCGCTCCAGGAGCCGCCGGGTGGTGGGGTCGTCGTCGCCGACCCAGCGCACCGCCTCCTGCAACGTCTGGACGAGGATCCGCGCCCCGACGAGGTTCTGCGTCACGATGCCGACGACGTCACCGTCGGGGAACGCCCGGAAGGCGACCCGGGACCGGGCGCTCAGGTGCTGCGGGTCGTAGTCGCCGACGCACCCGAGTTGCCGGATCCGGGTCGCGACCAACCGGGCGTCGCCACGGTCGCGGTCGGCCCCGGCGAACAGGAGTTCCGCGAGCGGCCGGGCCGCCGGGGCGCGGACGACCAGCGCGTGCTGCTCGTACTGCAACGAGGACACGACCAGGCTCGCCAGCAGCACGTTGAGCAGGCGCGTGGCCGCCGTCAGATCGACCCGGTTCGACGGCGTGACCGGCCCGTCGTCGAGGTCGAACAGGGCCCGGTCGCGGACCTCGCGCATCCGCAGCACGGTGGGCGGCGATGCGGGGTGTTCCCGTCCTGATGGCGTCACGCCGTTGATGGTGCGGCGCGGCTCTCGGCCCGCGCATCTGTCGAATGACCTAACCCGGGGCCGAGGTGCCGGGGCCGGGCGGTCCCTGCGACCCCGGCCCAGGGCACCGGGCCGTGGCGCGGGCCGGCAGCCCTGCTCACGTCACCGGTCCCGCCCGGCCGCCGGCCTGCCCGGTTGCGGCACCACCGGCTAGGTCATCGGCCGTCGGCGGCCCGGATCTCGGAAGTCGGATGACTGATGAAGGCCGACCGGGCGGCACCGAAAGTGGATCCCAGCCAGGCAATACCGTCGCCGCCGACATCCGGCGGCAGCCGCCGAGGAGAGTGCCCGATGACCGCAAGCTACGGCTTCCACGCCACCATGACCGCCCGCCCCGGCAAGGGCGACGAACTGGTCGACTTCCTGCTCGCCTCGCCGTCGCTGGCGAACGAGGACTGCGTCGTCTTCCTGATCGGCCGATCCGCCGCCGACTCCGACGTCGTCCACGTCACCGAGGGCTGGACGACCGAGGAGGCGCACCACAGGTTCTTCGCCACCGACGAGGCGCAGGCCCTGGTGACCCGGCTCCAGCCGCTGATCGCCGGCGAGCCGGCATACCTCGACGAGGTGCCGATCGGTGGCAAGGCCGCCATCTGAGATCCGGCACGGACATCCGCCCCTGCGCACCGAACACGAACAGGAAACCCCTCATGGCACTGACACGTCCCCCTCTCGACCCCGAGCTGCGCGCCCTCCTCGCCGACATGCCGCTCGTACCCGAACTCAACCGCGAGGTGCTTCCGCAGATCCGGCGGTTCTCGTCGATGCCCGTGGAGCCGCTGCTCGAAGGCCGGGCGATCGACCGGCGCGAGGTCAGCATCGCCGGTGCCGACGGCGCGGACATCCCACTGTCCGTCTTCAGCCCCGCCGGCCCGGCCCGCACCGCCCCGGCCCCGTGCGTCTACTGGATGCACGGCGGCGGAATGGTGATGGGTGACCGCTTCTCCCAGCTCGACATCCCTCTGGAGTGGCTCGACCTGTTCGGTGCCGTCGTGGTCTCCGTGGACTACCGGCTGGCGCCCGAGGCCACCGGCACCAGCCTGGTCGACGACTGCTACCACGGTCTGCTGTGGGTGGCCGAGCATGCCGACGAGTTGGGCGTCGACCCGGGCCGGATCATCGTCGCCGGGGTCAGCGCCGGCGGCGGCCTCACCGCCGGGATCGCCCTGCTGGCCCGCGACCGCGGTGGCCCGCCGCTCGCTGCCCAGGTGCTGATCTGCCCCATGCTCGACCACCACAACGACACCACCTCCAGCCGCCAGTACGCCGGCGAGCCCGGCGTGTGGACGCGCGAGATGAACGAGTTCGGCTGGCGGTCGGTGCTCGGTGATCTGGCCGACGACGCCGTACCCGCTCACGTCTCTCCCGCGACGGCCGGCAACCTGTCCGGCCTCCCGGACACCTACGTCGACGCCGGCACCGCCGAGGTGTTCCGCGACGAGGCCGTCGCCTACGCCACCCGCGTCTGGGCCGCCGGTGGCCAGGCCGAGCTGCACATCTGGGCGGGTGGCTTCCACGGGTTCGACGCCCTGTACCCGCAGGCGCTGATCTCGGCCCAGGCCCGCCGCGCCCGCACCGACTGGCTCGCCCGCATCCTGACCCCGGCCGCCGGGCCGGCCCGGCCGCAGCTCTCCGGGCAGCGGGCCGGCTGATGAGCGACAACCACCGGGCGGAGTTCCTGCGCGAGTTCCTCCGTGACCCGTTCACCGTCGCCGCGGTCGCCCCCAGCGGCTGGCCGCTGGCCGATCTCGTCACCGCGCCCGTGCCCGGCGTCGGTGAGCCGCTGGTGGTCGAGCTCGGCCCCGGCACCGGAGCGTTCACGGCCGCCATCCAGCGCCGGCTCGCCGGCCGGGGTCACCACCTCGCGGTCGAGGTCAACGCGCGGTTCGCCGGCCTGCTGGCCGCCCGGTACCCGCGCCTGGACGTCGCGGTGGCCGACGCCCGGGACCTCGGCGAGGTGCTCGCGCGGCGGGGCCACCGCCGGGCGGACGTGATCGTGAGCGGCCTGCCGTGGGCGGCGTTCGCCGGGAACCAGCAGGACGAACTGCTGCAGGCCGTCACCGACGCGCTCACCCCGGACGGGGCGTTCACCACGTTCGGCTACACGCTCGCCCGCTGGGCCCCGCCCGCCCGGCGACTGCGGCGGGCGCTGGGCGACCGGTTCGAGGAGGTCGTGACCGGCCGCACCGTGTGGGCGAACCTGCCGCCGGCGTTCGTGTACTTCTGCCGGCGACCCCGGGTGGCAGCGCGACCGCGCACGCTGGTGTCCCTGGCCCGCTGAGCGACGAAAACCCGAGAGGAGGATCGGCCATGGGGAAGCGGTCCGATCCGGCCGTGCGCCCGGTCGGTCAGGACCACCGCGCGACGCCGTTCGAGCTGTTCTTCGACCTCGTCTACGTCTTCGCGACGACCCAGATCACCGCCTACCTGGCCCACGAGCACAGCCCGTACGGTGTCCTGCGGGGGCTGCTGATCCTGGCCCTGCTGTGGGGAACGTGGTCCGGCTACACCTGGCTGGGCAACCACTCCCGGGCCGACGAGGGTTTGCTGCGGGCGGGAATGGTCGGCGCGATGGCGGCCATGTTCGTAGTGGCCCTGGCCATCCCCGAGGCCTGGCGGGACGCTCCAGGCGGCCTGCCCGGCCCGGTCGTCCTGGTCTGCGCCTACCTGTTCGTCCGGTGGGTGCACCTCGCGGTCTACGCGGTGGCCGCGACCGGCGACGCCGGACTGCGGCAACAGATCGCGGTCACCTGGCCACCCCTGCTGGCCGGCGCGGCGCTGCTGCTCTGCGGGGCGCTATCGGGTGGCCGGGCCCAGGTGCTGCTGTTCGGCGTCGCGTTGCTGGTGGACTGGGCCGGCATCTACCTCACGGCCAGGCGCGGCGCGTGGCGACTGCACAGCCCGGCGCACCTCACCGAACGGCACGGCCTGTTCATCATCCTGGCCCTCGGCGAGTCGACCGTCGCGATCGGGGTGGGGGCCGCCGGCCAGCCCATCGGCGTGCCGCTGCTGACCGCCGCCGTCCTCGGCGTCGGCACCGCCGTCTGCCTGTGGTGGCTGTACTTCGACGTGGTAGCACCCGCGGCCCGGCGTCGCCTCGTCGCAGCGCACGACGCCGCCCGGGTCAGCCTGGCCGTCGACGCGTACACCTACGGTCACTTTCCCCTGGTCGCCGGGATCGTGCTCACCGCGCTCGGGGTGGAGGGTGTGGTGGCCCACGCCGACGAGACAGGGCCGTTGGGAGTCTTCTACGCGCTGTCCCTCTACGGCGGTGCGGCCCTCTACCTCGCCGGTCACCTGCTGCTCGAACGGCTCGTGCACCGTGCGACGAGCCTGCCGCGCCTGGTGACGGCCGGAGTGCTCACCGCCGCCGGTCCGGCTGCCGCCACGCTCGCGCCGATGGCCGGCCTGGCCGGGCTGGTCGCCGTCCTGATCATCCTGATCGTCGTCGAGACCCGCCAGCACCGTCGGAATTCACGTCCGCCCATTCCGCCGGTCGACGTGGCGGCGATCGTCGGTGGACCGGAATCGCGGAGGATCGAGCAAGGAATCGCGAGGATCGAGATGGATGCCGCACCCGATAACTGATTACCTGAACACTTCTTTCGAAAGACGCGATACCCGATTCAATTACAGATCTTGAATGGTCAGGTTCGTCCGATGTGGTCTGTGTGGCGGTGTGGGGTTGGGGTAGATCGATGGGATGAGGTATCCCGATGGTGGTGGATTGTCCGCGCGGGGGCGGGCGAAGCGTGAGG
>NZ_JACGMO010000046.1:0-49199 GCF_015354745.1 Micromonospora sp. S-DT3-3-22 | reverse complement strand
CCGACGCGGATGCTTCTCGGGCCTGCCCATCCACTGCGGCGAGGGCAGCATCGGCTCAACGAGGTCCCACTCGGCATCGGTCAGATCAGACGGGTACCGCCGCACTCGATCCATGCCCGTCTACCGATCGAGCCCTGATCATCGATCGCACTCACTGTGCGACACACCCGACCAGCACACATCCCAAACACTCTCTCAGGCCTTGGGTCAGCGCGTCGATGATGCCGAGGGTGCGGGCGGCGGTCAGGTCGTGGGTCGACCCGGGCTGCGCGGCTGAGGCCCAGACGAGACGCCCCGGCCGCCCCGGCAATGACCCGCACGTTCACGCCGCCGGGCCAGCGGCGGGCCCGTCGCCACTGAAGCAACGTCAGCCGGCTGTACGTCGGTCGGCACGGTAGGCGGTCGGCACCCCCGTCAGAGCGGATCCGACCCGGCCGATGCCGCAACGAGGGCCGCCCGGGTCCCGGCGTCGGCGGGGACCAGGATCCGCAGCCGGAGCCACGGGGCGTGGGAGGGGCGGGTCTGGGTGGACAGGAAGGCCAGGGGGCCGAGGGTCGGGTGTGGGATGAGCTTGCGAGTGGGCTCCAGGACCTGCACGTCGTGGTCGGCCCACCAGCTGCGGAACACGGGGTTGGTCGTGGTGAGCTCTTCGACCAGGGTCACGAAGGCGGGGTCGCCTGAGTGGCGGTCGAACTCGCTGCGGAAGTCCAGCATGTTCGCGCGGGCGTTGCGGTGCCACGCGGGTGGGGCGGTGGGCCAGGTGACCGGGTCGAAGAGCCACAGCAGCAGATTGCGGCGGCTCGAGACCGGGGCGACCAGGCCGGCCATGATCAGCGCGGCGGCGCGGTTGTGGGCGACCACGTCGAAGCGGGGATCCAGGACAAAGGCGATGTGCGGCAGCAGGGCGTCGATCAACGCGGTGGTGTCGGCGTCGACCGGGGCTCGCCGGGGGGTGGTGGGGGCAGGGCGGCGAGGTGGAAGAGGTGGTCGCGCTCCGCGGCGGTGAGGGCGAGGGCGCGACTGAGGGCGAGGAGTACCTGCCCGGACGGAGTGACGACGCGGCCCTGCTCAAGCCACGTGTACCAGGACAAACCCACACCCGAGAGTTGCGCGACCTCCTCGCGGCGCAGACCCGGGGTGCGGCGGCGGCCGGGACCCGGATCCAGGCCGACATCGACTGGGCGCAGCGCCGCGCGGCGCGTGCGCAGGAAGTCCGCGAGGGCCGAACGGCGCGCCTTCGACGTCGGCGAAGAGGGTGTTGGTGTGGGTCCCACGATGAACCATCCTCTCCCGGCAGCAGCCCCGGCACCGAATCCTGGGTGGGTGACCGATACCAGCTTTCTGCTGCTGCACGGCGGCGCCGGGCCGCACACGATGGCGCCCTTCGGGGAGCTACTGCGGACCACGGTTCCCGATGCGCGGGTGATCGTGCCGACGCACCCGGGGTTCGCGGGAACGCCCCCACAGGCCGGCCTGGACAGCATCGCCGCGCTCGCCCGACACTACGACAGGCTGCTCGAAAAGGAGCACATCCATGACGTCACGGTGATCGGGAACTCGATCGGCGGATGGACCGCAGCCGAGATGGCGGCGCTGCGTAGCCCACGGGTCGGCCGGGTGGTGCTGGTCAACGCGGTCGGGCTCGACGTGCCCGAGCAACCGCTCAGTGACGTGTCCGGGCTGACCCCGCAGCGACTTGCCGCGCTGTCCTTCCACGACCCCGCCCGGATCCCGCTGGACCCGGATCGTCCGGGGCCCGATCTGTCGGCGCTGCGGACGTACACGGGAATGCGGATGATCGACCCGGCCCTGCGCGATCGGCTCGCCGGCATCGACGTGCCGACCCACGTGGTCTGGGGCGCGTCCGACGGCATCGCGCCGGCCGCCTACGGCCGCGCCTACGCCGATGCCATCCCGGGCGCCCGGTTCACGCTGCTGCCGGACGCCGGTCATCTGCCGCAACTGGAGGCCCCGGAACGACTCCGCACCGCCGTACTGGTCCGGTAGCCGTACTGCGGGGTCGTGAGCGATGCCGAGTCCTCCGGGTCGGCACCGCAGGGCGCGGTCCGGCCCGGCCACTTCGGCCGGGCCGTCGTCACCCGACTGACACTCCCGCCGCAGTGCGGTGCCGGCACGGTGACCCCGGAGCGGACCACCCGCGCCGGCCGCCCCTGCCCGCCTCGACGGACATCGGGTGGCACCTCAGGCGAGGCACCACCCGATTCCGCAGGTCGGGCGACGGCCGCAGCAGGGTGGGTCAGCTGTGGCAGCCCCGGGGTGCGTGGGCGCACATGGCAACCACGTCACCGGTCGGCGCCGACGCCAGCGCCGCCTGGGCACCGGCGACGACGAATGCGAGCGCGGCGGCCGCGATGGCCGCTCGAACCAATGTGGACATATTCGTCCCTTCGACAGTCCGGAAATCTAATGTGATCGATAATATCGTTGTTGTTTGATGCCCGGCCAACGTCGGATTCCCTGGCGGACGCAGATCGAGCATGCCGGGCCAATCCCGCCAATTCGGCGTGGCGCTTTCCTTTATCCAGAATTCCGATAGAACCTGGCCAGAACATACGATCGCGTATGGACCCGGCGGCGGACACCGTGGTCACCCCCGCCGGCCAGTCGGAATTGCGATGGAGGCGCATTGTTGGCGTACCGGTTCACCGAGGCCACAATGCAGGCAGCACAGTGCCGACTACCACCACGAGTGGACCAGCCGCACGCTTCACGCACCACCAGGGGATGGGGAGATGATCCCGGCATGACGATGATCGGCCGGGCCGGGGAGTTCAGCGACGTCCTCGCTGCGGTACACGATCCACAGACGGACGTGGTCCTGGTCACCGGCGAGGCCGGCGTGGGCAAGACCCGACTGCTCGACGCCGTGTCCACCGCTGTTCCCGCCGTCCGCGCCTGGGGCACGCGGGGACTGTCGCACGTCCCGCTGGCGGCCCTGGCGCACCTGGTCGACCCTGCGACGACGTCACTTCCGGAGATGGTCGCCCAGGTGCTCCAGGCGGTCCCGGCCGGAGCCGTGCTCGCGGTCGACGACCTGGACGGCTGTGACGAGGTCTCCCTGGCCGTCGCGGTACGGGTCGCCCGCGACGCCGGTCGCACACTGGTCGGCACCGTGCGGACCGCCGACGGTCGGGTGCCGCCCGCCGTGGCCGAGCTCGCGGCGTCGTCGAACACCGTGCTCCTGCCGATCGCGCCGTTCGACCGGACGCGCACGGAGGAACTGGTCGACGCGCTGCTCGACGGGCCGGTCGACGCCGGGGTCGTCGACGACGTGTGGCGGCGGACCGGCGGGAACGCCCTGTTCGTCACCCAACTGCTCGACGGCGCGCGGCGCAGCGGCGCGTTGCACCGCTCGGCGGTCGGCTGGCACGCCGTCGGGCCACTGCCCGTCCCCACCGGGCTGCGCAGCCTCCTGCCGGCCCGCCTGGCGGGCCTGCCCGACGACGCCGTCGCCGCCGCCCGCTTCCTGGCCGCCACCGGCCGGGCGCACGACGACGAGATCGCCCAGGCCGGGCACCTCGGCGGAACCGAGCACCTGGTCACCCACGGGATCGCGGTCTGGGCGGCCGAGACCGTGCGGTTCGTGCACCCGTTGTTCGCCGAGGTGCTGTGGGACGGGCTGTCGCCGGCCCGTCGGCGGGCGGTGCTCCGCGAGCACCTCGCGGTCGCCCGGAGTCTCGCGCCACACGACCACGTGCGGTGCACCGTGCTGAGCCTGGACGCCGGAGAGGCCGCGCAGCCGGGGCCGCTGCTGGCCGCAGCGCGGGTCGCCGCCGCGGGCGGCGCGACGGACGTCGCGGTACGGCTGGCCCGGGCGTGCCTCGACCGGGTCCCCGAGGTGTGGACCGCCCACCCGGAGGTCGCCGTCGGTGCCGCCCTCGTCCTCGCGGTCAACCTCTGGGAGACCGGGCGCGCCGACGAGGCCGTGGTCGTCCTGCGCGACGCGCTGGGCCGCACCCCACCCGGCAGGGACGCCGCCCTGCTCGCCGTGACCCTGCACAAGGTGATCCTCTGGGGCTGCCACGACCTGCCCGCCGCCCGGGACGTGCTGCGGCAGCAGTCCGCCCGCTATCCCACCGGCGCACCGGTCGGGGCCCTGTTCGCGGTCGCCGAGGCCGACGCCCTGGCATACGCCGGTTTCCCGGACGAGGCGCTGGCGCTCACGTCCGTCATCGGGGACGACGCCACGCTGCCGCTGCCGGTCCGGACCATGCTGGCGACGAGCCGCAGCAACGCCCTGGCCCACCTCGGGCGGACCGGCGAGGCGGTCGCCGTGGTCGAGGAACTGCTCGACCAGGTCACGGCCGCCGGGCCGGAGGCGACCGCCGGGACCCGCGACAAACTGCTCGTGTACGCGAGCCACGCGCTGCGCGAGCACGGTCGGCTCGACGACGCCGCGCACACCGCCGAGCGTGCCTACCACGGCGCGCTGGCCGACGGCGTGGTCTTCGAGCGCGCCTGGGCCGCGGTGTGCGTCGGCGCGGCCCGGTTGCAGGCGGGGCACCTGGACGAGGCGACACTCTGGGCGCGGCGCAGCCTCGTGACCTCGGTGGCCGCCGGGATGACCGACTGCACCCGGGTCAGCCTGTCCGTGCTGACCGTGGCCCACGGCTCACGCGGCCTGACCCCGGAGCCGGCGTGGGTGACACACCTGCGCTCACCCCAGGCGGGCCTGGGGTTCCTGCGCCACACCGTGCCGATCGCGCTGGGCTGGGCCGCGTACGCCGAGGGTCGTCATGCCCTGGCCTGTGACCTGCTGCGGCAGGGTCAGGCCAGGGCCGCGCGGGAACGGGCGGTGGCCGCCGAGTCCTGGATCCTGCACGAGCGCCTGCGGATGCACGACGGCACCGGGGTGCGCGCCCGGCTGGCGTCACTCGCTGTCGGGTCCCCGGTCGGCGCGGCGCGGCTGGCCCTGGCCACCGGGCTGGAACGCGCCTGCCCCGCGACCCTGCTGGAGGCCGCGGCGGCCTTCGAGGCGGTCGGTTCACCCCTGTACGCGGCGGAGGCCGCGGCGGCGGCGTCCCGGTGCGCGTCCGGCCGGACCGCAGCGGCGGCCCGACGACGGGCCGACGAGCTCGCGCACCAGGTGGGTGACCCGCCGACCCCCCTGTTGGGCCGGTCACCCGTGCCCGCCGACCCGCTGACCTCCCGTGAGCGCCTCGTCGTCGAGCTCGCCGCGGGCGGGGCGACGAACGCCGAGATCGCCGGGCGCCTGGTCCTGTCGGTACGGACGGTGGAGAACCACCTGTCCCGTGCCTATGCGAAGCTCGGGATCAACTCCCGGGGTGACCTCGCCCGGTACGGGGTCCCGCGCCGGTAGTCACGCCGTCCGACGGCGGCACGGCACGGCGACGACAGCCGCACCGCCGTCGGACAGCGTTCTCAGCAGGTACCGCCGCCGGAGGAGCAGCCTCCGCTGCCGGGAGCCCCGCCGCCGCCGGTCGCCCCGTCGAGCGGACTGGGCAGGTCGGGGCGGCTCTCTGGCGCGGCGGTGTTCCAGCCGGTCCCGAGGACCGTCGCCCCGACGTGGGTGCTGATGTCGTCACCCGCGAACAGGGAGATCAGGTCCCGGTGGCGCAGGGCCGCCTTGACGTCGTCGTCGGTCAGGACGCCGATCACGGAGGGTGCGTCCTGGACCGGGGTGACCGTCGAGCCCTTCATCGTGAACAGCTTGTCGAGCGCGGCGGCCGCCTCCTTGTGCGAGAGCCAGGCCGTGCCGGGCAGGGCCAGGCCGGTGCCCTCATCACCGGTGGTCATCGCATCGGTGCAGTTCTCACCCTTGGCGTCGCACTTCTGGGTCTTGGTGGTCGAGGAGGTCTCCTTGCCGTTCTTGTCGACCGTCCGCTCGGTGCGGGTCTTCGTCGTCCCGGTGGTCTTGCCGTTCTTGTCGCGCTCGTACTCGGTGGTGTCCTTCGTGATCGTGGTGCTGCCGTCCTTGTTCTTCGTGTGGACGGTTTCCGTCTCCCTGACGGTCTTCCCGTTCTGGTCGCGCTGCGTCCGTTCGGTGTGGTACCTGCCGCTCAGGTCGTAGTACGCCTCGTCGGTCGACTCCCCTGCCTTGTTCAGCTCCGGGTCGTAGTACTCGGTCCGGCTGCTCGACGTACACAGTTCCTCGCACCCCGGCGTGCCGGCCTTGGTAGTCGACGAGGACCCGTCGCCGTACTCCGTGTACCTCGTCCCGTTGTCGGTGCTCGTGTTCTTCTCGCCGCCGTGGCTGGCTGCCCACCAGGCGGTCACACCGTCGTACGCGCCGTACCAGCTGCCGTTGAACCGGCCGAGGTCGATCCCCATCTCCTTGCCGCCGCTGTCGAGGGTCAGGCCGAAGGTCAGGCCGGTCTTCCACGGCGCTTCGATGCCGAGGCCCTTGAGCAGCCCGTCGTCGATCCCGGCGAGCGCGATGCTGCCCCTACGGGTGGGGATCCCGAAGACCTCCGACGGCAGGCTCGGCTCGATACCCCCGGGCAGTTCCTGCAGGTTGAGCCACTTCTTCTCGAGGCCCTTGACGAAGTCCTCCGGGAACACGGCCCACGTGCCGTACCCGAGTTCGTAGGTCGGCAGTTTCCCGTCGATCGTCGCGTCCAGGACGAGGGACAGCGGCGGGGTGCTCGCCGGGTCGAGCGGGTCGTAGCCGAGGGCGGTCTCGTCGGCGTCGGCGACGCCGTCACCGTCGGAGTCCACGACCCCCACCGCCAGGTAGCAGGCGGACAGGTCGCACACCCGCAGGTCGGAGAGCCGGTCGTGGCGTCGATCGTCGTCGGCGCTGGCCGGCGAGGCGAGGGTCGTGGGGAGCAGAAGGGCACCGCAGGCGATGGTCGTCAGTGCGCGCCGGAACCAGGTATGTGCGGAAGCGATAGTGGGAGAGGACATCATGAGGGCGAACCTAGGTAGCCGTCGCAGGCATGTCCTGAGTAGTGCGTACTCAAACGTCCGCCGTACCGCGCCGTTCCGGCAGGGCGCGACGCCGGGTTCCACCACCGAGTCTGGTCGCCGGGGGAACGAGGCTCACGTTGTGTCGACTGTTGTCCTACCGGGAGCCTCGTCCTGTCCGCACCACCGAGACACCCCTGCCTACCTGCTCAGGCTGCCTTGGTCACGATGCGCACGGCAGCCTGTCCGGCTGACGCCGGTGCCGTCCGTGGTCACCCTGTTTCACAGCTCGACCAGGGCCAGCGTCCACTGGCCGTGAGCGTCTTCCCAGAGGGTGACGATCTCGCCGACCGGGACCGAGTTGTACTCGTACCGCTCGTCTTCCTCGTAGAAGTCGCCATCCTCCTCGGCCGCCGCGACGATGCGCAGGGCGTCCTCGCGGGTGCCGTCGGTGGCTGCGCGGATGCGGGAGACCCGCCACGTGACACCGCTGAGGTCGCGGCCGATGAGCTCACTACCGGGCACGAGGTTCTTGTCGTCGTCATCGATCGCGAAGAGGGTGCCGGGACCGTCGACCAGTAGCGTGTCGGTGTCGCCGATCATCAGGCTGTCGTCGACGATCTGTCGTTCGCCGCGGAGCACCGCCGGGTCGAGCCAGGCCGGCCGCCGGTCGAGTCCGACCTCGCTGATGAAGTTTCCCCAGGCGTAGAGCGCATACATGAACGCATGCTACAGAGCGGCAGGATCCTCGTTTCCTCAGGAGGATCGCGGGCCCGGTGACCCTGGCCCCACAGCGTTGCGCCTTGGCGCCCGCCGCGTGCACCCGTGCCCATTCGGTGTCACCGCCCCGGTGAACCTCGATCCTGCCGATGCGCAGCTCGACAGGTGGACCAGACGCCGACGGCGAGAATCACCAGCACGCAGCTGACGGCGATCGGGCCGCGCACGCCGAGCGCTCCGATGGTGAGACCGCCAGCGATGGGTCCGATGACCGCACCGATGTTCAACGCGACGGTCGCGAAGGAACCACCCATCGTGGGCGCGTCGCGTGTGGTGGCGACGATCCGGGCGATGAGCGTGCTGCCCAACGCGAAGGACAACGCGCCCTGGGTCAGGGCGAGAAACCACAACGCCACGGGGCTGGCAACGGTGAACGCCAGCAGCGCCCAGCCCGCCATGAGCAGCGGCCCGGTGACAGTGATCAGGGGTCGCCGGTGCCGGTCACCGAACCGCCCGGCCACGTTCACACCGAGGAACGCGCCGATCCCGAAGACAGCGAGCAGCAGCGGTACGGCGCGGTCGGTGAGTCCGGCCGGCCCGGTGGCGATCGCCGCCAGGTAGGTGAAGGTGCCGAACGTCGCGGCGTTGACCAGCACGGCCAGCACGATGCTCACCTGCGCCGGACGCCGACGCAGACTCGCCAACTCGCGGCCGATGGCGCTCCCGGCTCCCGTTCCGGCGCTCTGCCGGGGGTGGGTCGGCGTGGCCGCCAGAACCGCGACGAGCGCAGGCAGGCACAGCAGCGCGATGGCCCACAACGTGGCGCGCCAGCCCAGTACGTCGCCGACGAAGGCGCCGGCGGGCACTCCGGCGATCAGCGCGAGGGTGGTGCCGCCGAGGATGACTGCCAGCGCGCGGGTGTGCCGCTCGGCTGGGACGATGCGCGTCACGGTCGAGAGTGCGACGGCGAGGAACCCGGCATTCGCCAACGCGGCTCCGATCCGTGAGGCCAGCAGGATGGCGAAGCTGTCGGTGACCGCGCCGATGACGTGCGCGGCGATGAACAGGGCCAGAAACCCGGTCAGGGTCCAGCGGGGTGAGAGCCGGCGGGCAGCGGCGGCCATCGCCGGCGCGCCGATGACCATTCCCAGGGCGAAGCCGGAGGTGAGAAACCCGGCTCGGCCGAGCGATACCTCCAGGCCGCTGGCGATGCCGGGAAGGATGCCGGCGAGGACGAACTCCGAGGTTCCCTGGGCGAACACCGCGACGGCGAGCAGGTAGAGGAAGACGGGCATGAGCGTGCCTTCCGAAGCAGGAACGTGACGAGTGGCAGGCGTGTGGCACTGCCGGTGCTTCGGATGCGCAGGAACTCAAACGACGTCGCCGCCGACCGGATCGGTGCGGATCGTCAGTGGAGGGACTGGGGCATCTGGGGCTACCGGGAGGCCGGCAGCCCTGACCAGTCCGCTTGGGGAGCACTCACCTCGCTAGGCTACCAAAGGCCCGTCGTCGCTGGTGGGCGCGCAACGACGACGCTCGCGGGTGGGTTGGTGGCGACCCCACCAACCCACCACGCCGGGGGGACATGACCAGCGGCGAGCACACGCGATCCCTCGGATCGTGGAACGCGTGTCCAGCGGAGGTGCTAGGCGGTCCCCCGCCGGCCCAGCCACTTCAGAATCGCCTCGGTCGTCTCCTGCGGCTTCTCCTGCTGGATCCAGTGACCGCAGTCCAGACTGACCACCTCCACGTTCGGCACGAATGCCGTCAGCCTCTCCGCCTTCGCGACCGGGTCGCGGTCGCCGTAGATCATGAGGGTGGGCTGTCGGATGACCGGGTCCACGTCGGCCAGCAGGTGCCAGTTGCGGTCCAGGTTGCGGTACCAGTTGATGCCGCCGGTGAATCCTGTCGACGCGAAGGAGGAGACGAAGACGGCCAGGTCGCTGTCACTCATGACAGGCTCCCCGGGTGGGGTTTCCGCCCGGGCGAGGTTGATCAGCGTGTTGCCCGGCTGCGGCGCTGCGGGGGGCAGGTTCTTGCGGTACAGGTTCCGCAGGAACCGGAACGTGTCCTCCTCGAACACGGCGTCCGCGACGCCGGGCTGCCGGTTGAAGTGCACGAAGTAGAAGTCGCCGCCGAGCCCGGCCTCCATGGCCTCGATCCAGGGCGTCTCTCCGCGCTCCTGGTAGGGCACGCTCAGCGCCACCACGCCGTTGACCCGGTCGGGATGCAGCAGGGTCAGGCCCCAGACGACGAATGCGCCCCAGTCATGGCCGACGAAGGTGGCGTCGGCGTAGCCGTAGTGATCGAGGAGGGCGACGAGGTCACCCGACAGGTGTGCGATGTCGTATTCCGTCACGTCGGCGGGACGGGACGAGGTGCCGTAGCCGCGCTGGTTCGGGACGATGACGTGGTAGCCCGCCTCAACCAGGGCCGGCACCTGGTAGCGCCAGGAGTAGGCGAGTTCCGGCCAGCCGTGGCAGAGCACGACGGGGTTGCCCGCGTTCTGCCGGCCGGCTTCGAAGACTTCGAGGTGCACGCCGTTGACCGCAATGTGGGTGGGCTCGGGAAAGTCGAATGTCATGTCGGCATCCTGCGGACCGATACCGGTCATCTCCTGACCGGTTTCCGTGCCAGTGTTGTCCGGGTGCGCGCCGACCGGTTGATGGCCCTCGTCCTGCTGCTGCAACATCGCGGGCAGGTGACCGCAGCGGAGGTCGCCCGGGAGTTGGAGGTCTCCGAACGCACCGCCCGCCGCGATCTCGACGCCCTGGGCATGGCCGGCGTGCCGGTGTACTCCGTGCAGGGCCGGGGCGGCGGCTGGCGTCTCGTGGGTGGTGCCCGTACCGACCTGTCCGGGTTGACCGCGGGCGAGGCCCGCGCCCTGTTCCTGATCGCCGGCCCGGCCTCGACCGTCACGCCGGCCGTGAAAGCGGCGCTGCGCAAGCTCGTCCACGCCCTGCCGGAGCCGTTCCGGGCGCAGGCCGAAGCAGCGGCGGCGGCGCTCGTCATGGACCCGCAACGATGGGGGTCGAGCCGGGTCGAACCCCGACCGCCGCGCTTCGTCGACGAACTCCAGGACGCGGTGATCCGGGGCGTCCAGGTCCGGCTCGGCTACGTCGACCGCGACGGCAACGTCACCGGACGAACCGTCCACCCGCTGGGCATCGTCGCCAAAGGCCCGTCGTGGTATCTCGTCGCCGGCACCGAGGCCGGCCGGCGGACCTTCCGGATCGACCGCGTGTCGTCCGTCGACCCGACCGCCGATCCGGTGCACCGGCCTGAGGACTTCGACCTCGCCGGGAGCTGGCGCGAGATCGCCGACGAGGTCGAACGCCGGCGGACACCCGTCGAGGCGTACGCGAGGTGCGTGCCCCACGGGATCGGCGTGCTCCGGATGGGGTTCGGTGCCCGCCTCGACGTGGGAGGTGCCACGACCGACGGCCGCGTCGAGGTCGTGATCCGTGGCAACGACGAACACAAACTCGCCGGTGAGCTTGCCGGGCTGGTCGACTACCTGGAGGTGACCGGCCCTGCGGGGGTGCTGGACCACCTGTCCGCGATCGGCACCGTGCTCGTCGAACGGTACGGCCCGGAGCGGCAGGAAACCCTGACGGCAGAACGGTGATCGGGGTCGGCGCTGCACGGTCGGGGCACCGCTGTCGCGACGGCGAATTTTGTCAAGCCATTGAACTAATACGGTCGCCGGACGTAGGGTCGGGTCCCACCGAGCTACGGAGGCACCGCCATGCGTGGCGCGAGAACCCTCGTCGCCGGGGTCGATTCGTCGACCCAGTCGACCAAGGTCGTGGTCTGCGACGCCGAGACCGGCGAGGTGCTCCGCGAAGGCCGCGCCCCACACCCCGACGGCACCGAGGTCGATCCACGGTTGTGGTGGGCCGCATACCAGCAGGCCAGCGCCGGCCTGCTGGACGGTGTGGCCGCGATCGGCGTCGCCGGACAGCAGCAGGGCATGGTCTGCCTCGACGAGGCCGGCGAGGTGCTGCGCCCCGCCATCCTCTGGAACGACACCCGCTCGGCGCGCGCCGCCGTCGACCTGACCGCCGAGTTCGGCGGCCCGAAGGCGTGGGCCGACGCCGTCGGGCTGGTGCCGGTGGCCAGCTTCACCGTCACCAAGCTGCGCTGGTTCTCCCGCGCCGAGCCCGAACTCGCCGACCGCACCGCCACGGTGCTGCTGCCGCACGACTGGCTCACCCACCGGCTGCGCGCGGACGGCGGCGAGCCGACGACCGACCGGGGCGAGGCGTCCGGCACCGGCTACTGGTCACCGGCCGCCGGCGCGTACCGGCGGGACCTGGTGCGGCTGGCCTTCGGCCGGGACGTGGCACTCCCCCGGGTCGCCGGCCCGGCCGAGGTGGTCGGGGAGACCGCCTCCGGCGCGCTGCTCTCGGCCGGCACCGGTGACACGATGGGCGGGGCGCTCGGCGTCGGTCTGCGGCCGGGTGACGTGCTGGTCTCGCTGGGCACCTCGGGGTGCGTGTACGGGCTCAGTGACGGACCGACCGCCGACGCGAGCGGCCTGGTGGCCGGGTACGCCGACGCGACCGGCCGGTTCCTGCCGCTGGTGTGCACGCTCAACGCGGCCCGGGTGCTCGTCGCGGTCGCCGACCTGCTCGGTCGGTCACTGGCCGAGTTGGACGACCTGGCGCTCTCGGCACGACCCGGCGCGGGCGGGTTGACGCTGCTGCCGTACCTGGACGGGGAACGCACCCCCAATCTGCCCGACGCACGCGGTCTGCTCGCCGGCCTGACGCGGGCGAACGCGTCGGCGGCGAACCTGGCGCGGGCCGCGGTGGAGGGCATGCTCGGCGGCATCGCCGACGCCCTCCACGCGCTCCGCGCTCAGGACGTCCCGGTCGCCCGGGTGTTGCTGATCGGTGGCGCGGCCCGGTCCCGCGCGGTGCGGGCAATAGCGCCGGCGTTGTTCGGCGCACCGGTGAGCGTGCCGCGCCCCGCCGAGTACGTGGCGCTCGGCGCGGCGCGGCAGGCGGCCTGGGCGCTGTCCGGCGACGCCGAGCCGCCGCCGTGGCCGGTCGAGGCTGAGGAGATCACCGCCGCCGGCACCCCCGGGGTGTACGAACGCTACGTCGACGTCCGCCAGCAGGCACTCCCGCTGCTGACGTGACGCTGACAGCGTCCGGGGCCTCCTGTTTCCGTTCCTGCTGCTCGGTCGCGGACGTCGGAGGCGTTGCATCCCGCCCGATGCGACGCAGTGGGGCACCCGCCCGGCGGCGGGTGCCCCACTCGTCCGGGATGGCTACCGGAAGGTGACGTCGCTCCTGTTGACCTTGCAGTTGGCGTCGTTCCAGCCCTCACCGAGGTAGCTGGGTTCGCTACCCTTGGGCACACCCTTGTACTTGCCGCAGATGGTGGCCGAACCGATCACGACCACACGGGTGATCGTCGCGGTGTCGTTCCAGTTGCTGTTGATGCCGGCGAGCATGTCGATGTCGTCGACCAGGACGTTGTCGATGCGCACGTGGCGGGTGTACGAGGTGGTGCAGTTGCCGCAGCCGCGGTACAGCTTGCCGGACCCCTTCAGGTAGAAGCCGGAGATGTTGACCGTGCCGTTGCCGTTGTGCTGGAAGGTCTTGTCGCTGCCGCTGCGCGCGCCGCCACCGATGACGTACGAGGTGCCGCCGTTGGTCTGCTTGAAGGTGGCGGCGTCCTCACCGATGTCGTTCCACCACACGTTGCGCAGGGTGCAGGTGCCTTCGCAGTGCACGCCGTCACCGGCGGGCGAGCCGAGGATGACGTTCTGCAGCGTGCCGCCGTTGGCGATCTTGAACATCGGGTCCTGCGACTCGCTCTGCCCGCCGTCACCGATGCAGCAGTAGGTCTTCATCCCGCCGTCGAAGGTGCCGGAGACGTTGACCGTGCCGGAGATGCTGACCGAGCCGGTCGACGACGGCCACGCGCCGGTCGGCGTGCCCGGGTTGCTGGTCGGGCTGGACGTCGGACCGCTGGTGGGGCCGGAGGTCGGACCGGTGGTCGGGTTCGACCCGCCGCTGGAGTACGTCTCGAACTCGGCGATCCGCGGGGTGCCGGACGCGCTGGTGATGACGAAGGAGACCTTCTTCAGCGACGTCGAGGAGAAGTTGATGGTGCTCGGGGCGCTGCTGCCGCTGGCCAGGACGGCGCCCGTGTCGTAGTTCTTGAGCTGCCAGCCGCTGATCGAGCCGCCGCCCGAGGCCTGCACGATGACGGCCGAGGACACGGTGGTGGCGCTGTCCCACTTGACCGAGACCGTGCCGGTCGAGCCGCTCGGCGACCAGTAGGTGCTGGCGTTGCCGTCGATGACGTTGCCGTAGCTGGTGCCACTGGCCTTGCTGGAGCCGTCGGCGCCGGCGCCGAGGCTCAGGTTCGTGGCGGCCGAGGCGCTGGGAATCTGCAGCGCCAGGGCGACGACGGCACCTGCGACCACGGTGACACCGCCGGCCAGCCACCGCGAGGCGACTTTGCGTCTCATCTGATTTCACCCTTCGAGCATGAGCACTTGGGACGGGAAAGCGCTTTCCAACAACAATAGAGACTGGTCGATGGTGAGGCAAGGGTCACACCACCTTCGTCGGAGTTGTCCCGTAAGGACTGGCCGCCCGCCACGAAGCCGCCACCCACCTCGCCGACATCAATGACCGGCGGTGACCGACTTCGGGACAGGGCCCAGTCCGGTCGGGCGCCTCCGTGGATGCTCCCTACGTGCTCGGCCGTCGAAGGATCGCGGTTCGGCCAGGCTGGGCCGCCACGCCCGGCCCGGCCGATCCAGCCAACACGCCGGCTCCACCCCCCCATGACCGTGTGGTCGGTTGTGCGGGCGCAGTGTGGGCGTCGTCGTGGGCAGGGCGTCTGCGGTGCGACGGTGGTGAGGCCGCTGGCGTGCGGGATGGCGGTGACCGTCTGGGCGAGGGTGCTGGTCTCATCGATGACGGTTTCCCCGGGGATGTCGAGCAGGTCGCGGTGGGTACCAGGTGCGCATCTCGTCGGGGGTGACGGGGATCGGCTCCTCACGGCCGAGGTGGCGGCGGACGGTCTCGTCGAAGGACACGTCCAGGTAGAACACCGCGGCCGGGCCGGGATGATCGTCGATGAGCTGGTGCAGCACGGCCGCGTAGCGTTCGGTGTGCAGCCTCGCGGGCGGTCGTGGTCTTCCCACTGCCGGAGTTCCCCCGAATGATCACCAGCGTTGGTGGCGAGGGCTTCGTGGGGTTCGGCTTCGTGGGGTTCGGCTTCGTCATGGCGTGCTCCGTCACGCCGTGACGGTTCGGCGGGGCACCGTCGCGGCGGACCCGGTGGTGTCGTAGCCGGCGGCTTGCAGGGTGAACAGCTCCGCGTACCGTCCGTCGGCGTCCATCAGGTGGCCATGGGTGGGTGATCAGGATGGTGATGGCGTGTCCCTGCCGGTCCCGGATGGCTCGGAAGAGGGCGTCCTCGGCGCGGGGGTCGAGGGCGGACGACGGCTCGTCCATGATCAGTACGTCGGCGTCGCGCAGGAACCCACGGGCGGCGGTGATGCGTTGCCACTGGCCGCCGGAGAGGTCCTGCCCGCCGGCGAAGGTGCGGTCGAGCAGTGTCTCGTACCCGTGGGAGAGTTCGGTGATCATGTCGTGGGCGACCGCGCGGGAGGCGGCGGCCTCGATGCGGGTCTGCTCGGCGTGGGTGGTGACGTCGCCGACGGCGATGTTCGTGGCGGCGGTGAACGGCCACTTGTGGTAGTCCTGCGTCATCACCCCGATCCGCGCCCGCAGCGCATCGGTGTCCCAGTCGCCGTCCGGTCGGCCGGTGTAGTGGATGGCGCCGCCGGTGGGGGTGCGCAGGGTAGCGAGCATGGCGGCGAGGGTGGACTTGCCAGAGCCGGTCGGTCCGGGCCTGGCGTATTTCGGTGTAGACGCGGTCGATCTGGAAGGTGACCACCGCGAGGGACCGTTGGGCGGACTGGACGGCGGTGACACGGGTCGCGGCGGCGGCGAGAGGGGATCTGCCCGTCGATGAGCAGCACACCGAGCAGGATGTAGACCACGGCGGTCGCCACGCCGCCGATCACCGCGCCGATGGTGGTGGTCGTGGTGACCCTGCGGGCAAGGGCGAGTTGGATGCCGGTCCCGACGGCCATGACCCGGTCGTACTGGTCGAGCAGGAACCCCCGCAGGCTCATCCGAGTCCTGCGGCTTTTCGACATCCCGGTAAGGTTCCCCCGGTTCGCCGGAGAATCCCGTGAAACCCGGGAATCAAAGCCTCCGAGCCACCGGGGGAACCTCACGCCCGAACAACCGATCGCCGTCCACCGCGCGCCTGGGGTGGCCGACGCTCCGGCCGCCTTTCCCGGTCAGCGCCACTAGCGTGTCCGACCTGTCTGGTGCGTGGGCATCCAACCGGCTGGCTCCAGAGGTTCCGCTCAGTCGCGTCCGCTCAGCAGGTGGTGTTGCCCAGCGGGACCCAGCCATCCAGCGACGGGTCCTCGGCGCCATGGCCGTAGACCCAGTTGTCGTTGTCCTCGCCCCAGCCCGCGTGCGCGCGGAACCCGCGACCGGCGGTCAGGGTACGCAGGACGTAGCCGTGCGGTGCGGCCCGCAGCCAGGTGTTCTGCGTCAAATTGCAGACGAAGCCGGGCGCATCGCTGGCATGGGCCGGTGCGGCCACCACGGCCGCGCCGGTGAGGCTGACAGCCACGATCGTCAGTACGGACAGAAGTCGGCGGTTCACCGGGGTCCCTTCGGAGTAGTTAGCGCTCCGTCCATTGTGGCCACAAGCCGCACCGGCCGGAATAGCAATGACGGTCCACGCTTAGCTCTCGGCCTCGCTTCATCAATTGAGGTTCGGGTTCATCGAACTCAAGTTCGTTGCGGCATAGCCTCGCCGGCTCCCGGCCAGCCCCGTCGACGGGATCGGCGGACGGCCCGGTCGCCGTGGTCCGTTCCAACCGCTGAGCCGAGCCTTGCGGGTCAGCTTGATCACGCGACGGGCGATACGCTCTCCGGCGGCAGGGAAACCGCGCCGGCCCCGCCGTCCGCCTTCCCCGCTGACGGCGCAGGAGCGCCGAGCGGGTGGCCGTCCGTGACCGGCCCGGCAGGCGGAGGCGTCCATGTCGTCGTCCCAGCATCCATCGGTGACGGCCCGAACCGGCCGGCCGCAACGGGCGTCCCGTCGCAGCCTGGCAGCCGGAGTGGTCGCCGCCCTGCTGGCCGGCCTCGCCGTGGCGATCGGCGGTGGGGCGCCGGCACACGCCGTCGACCCCAACGGCCTGTCGCCCTTCGTCAGCTACAACATGCAGGGCAGCGACAACGGCAACCGGTGGCGCCACCAGGTCGCCGACATGGCGGCCCGCTTCCCGGTGGTCATGATCCAGGAGGCCGGACCGAGCCTCCCCGTTCCCTTCAACGGGGAAGTCGAGGACATAGCGATCCGACGGCCGAGCGTGCCCCGCGGTGTCCAGTACGTACAGCACTCCCGGTGGGCCCCTGAGGGCTCCTCACGCGGCCCCCTCCACCACGTCTACTTCTTCCAGACCGACCCCCAGTGGATCGAGAGCACCAACGAGATGCTCTGGGAGGGTGGCCGGGTCAACCTCGTCACGGTCACCGACCAGCCCGCCGACGACGTGATCGTCGTCGAGAACCCCCTTTTCCGGGCGGACCCCGTTACGGGCGACCCGAACGCCTACCGCTACCGGCCGCTGCTGGGGCTCCGGTTCGGCAACGTCTGGTACTTCAACGTCCACGCGCGCGGCAAAGACGTGCAGGACCTGCTGGCCCGGGCGCGGGCCCGAATGGGGCCCGGGCAGTCTTTCGTGCTGGCCGGTGACTACAACGTCGACATCACCAACCGCACCACCGCGCAGGCGGAGGACGAGACCCTGCACCTCGAGCCGGACGAGCATCTCTTCCGCACCGGACAGTGGACCCACTACGACTCCCGCACGGGTAGCCGGAGCGAATACGACTACGCGGTCAGCAACGTTCCCGGCCTGCGTCTCGTCGCCTGGTCGCCCGACACACCGCGTTCGGACCACCGCCCGGTCTTCTACAACACGGTACGCACCCCGCCGGCACCGGTCCGGCCGATCCACGTCAACCCGGTGCTGATCCGTAGCGATCACGGTGAGTTCCTGGATCAGACCGCCAACGGCACCTTCGTCGCCTACCGGCGGCAGAACAACGAGAACCAGGTGTTCGAGCACCTGCTCGCCGAGGACTTCTGGAACGTCCTGCGCAACCGCCGCACGAAACAGTGCGTGGGCATGGCGAAGCCGCTGGAGGACCGGACGCTGAACCCGGTGCTGCCGGTGGACTGCGACGACCCGGGGGCCCGGTGGGCGATCGAGGACCCACCGGCGGAGGGCGGCCCGGCCATGTGGCGCAACGTCTCGTACCCGGACGCCTGCCTGAGCATGCCCGAGCTCGACGGCCAGCCGATGGTCACCGAGTACTGCGACCCGGACAAGAGGCCGCAGCGGATCTGGGAGGTCGCCGCCCGCATCCCCGAGAGCCAGTGGGAGACGACGGTCACCAACCAGACGATCCAGTCCGTCACCTCCGGCAGCTACCTCGACGTCTTCCGGGGACTGTCCGGGGACGACTCCCCCGTGATCACCTATCCGCCCCGGGACGTCAGCAACCAGCGCTGGCGGCTCGAGACCGTGGACCCGGCGGACAACCTCATCCGGCTACGGCCCGAGCACGCCACCGAGGACTGCCTCGACGTCTACCGCAGCGACGACGACGCGCAGCCCAAGCAGGCGGTGGTCTACCGCTGCGACGACCCGGGATCCACCAACGACGGTGAGGGGCACCGCTGGCGGGTGGAGTACGTCGCCGACTCGCAACCGGACGACCCGGACCTCCCGACCGAGGTGACGTTCCGCAACGAGGCCACCCACCTGTGCCTGGAGGCCTCGGACCGGGCCGAGGCCCCGGCTATCGCCGCCGTCTGCGACGACAGCCACTCCCAACGCTGGCGCATCGGTCCGCGGAGCCCGGCCCCGGGCCCGGGGCCGACGACCCCGCCGGACCGTGACCCGCTGCCGCGCCCCACCCGGCTGCCGCCACGCTCCGATCCCAGCACCGACCTGCGGTTGATGCCGCTGGGCGACTCCATCACCTACGGCGTCGGCGCGGCGGGGAACAACGGGTACCGGCGCGAGCTGTTCGACTCCCTGGAGTCGGTGACGACCTCGCTCGACTTCGTCGGCTCCATGCGCCAGGGCGACTTCGCCGACCCCGACCACGAGGGTCACCCCGGCTGGCGGATCGACCAGATCGACAAGCTGGCGACGAGCTGTTCGATCCCGTCCTACCGCCCGAACGTGGTGACCCTGCACATCGGCACCAACGACATGCGCAGCTCCGAGGGCGCCGAGGGTGCCCCGCAGCGCCTGCGCGGGCTGATCGAGGATGTGGTCGAGCTGGCCCCGGAGACCACCGTGCTGGTGGCGACCCTGATCCTGTCCAAGGATCCGGCCGTCAACGCGCGGGTGCAGGACTACAACCGGCAGATCCCGGGGATCGTCGCGAACCTGCGCGCGCAGGGCAGGTACGTGCGGACGGTCGACATGTCCGCCGTCACCGCGGCCGACATGACCGACAACCTCCACCCGAACGCCGCCGGGTTCGGCAAGATGGCCGCCGCGTGGCGGGCGGCGATCGGCGACGCGCTGCGCGAGCGCTGGATCGCCCCGCCGGCCACCGTGTCCGGCACCGCGAAGGCGTGTGCCGCCGAGACGCCGTCGCCGGGCGACGGTGGCGACGACGGCTGGGACTGGGCCGGCGTGGTGGCCTCGGGCGTCGGGGCGAGCCGGGACCACGTCCGGCTGGCCGACCTGGACGGAGACGGCCGCGACGACTACCTCGTGGTCGACGCCGGAGGCCAGGTCTCGGGCTGGCTGAACGCTCCGGGACCGAACGGATGGGGCTGGAAGTACGCCGGCGTCGTCGCCTCGGGAGTGGGCGCGACCCGCGACCAGGTGCGCTTCGCCGACCTCAACGGCGACCACAAGGCCGACTACCTGGTGGTCGACGACGCCGGGCGGGTCAGCGCGTGGATCAACGACTACCAGCCCGGCACCGGTTCACGCTGGACCGGGGCGGGCGTCGTCGCCACCGGCGTCGGCGCCACCCGGGACCGGGTGCGGTTCGCCGACCTGGACGGCGACGGCCGCGACGACTACCTCGTGGTCGACGACCAGGGCACGGTCACGGCCTGGTTCAACAACCGGGGCGGCACGGGGTCGGCCTGGATCGGTCAGGGACAGGTCGCCGCCGCCGCCGGAGTCACCCGGGACGGGCTGGTGCTCAGGGACCTCAACGCCGACGGCCGCGACGACTACCTCGTCATCGACGACAACGGTCGGATCAAGGCCTGGCTCAACGATTTCGCCACCCGCGTAGGCGGATGGAAGTACCAGGGTGAGATCGCCTCCGGTGTCGGGGTGGCCCGGTCCGGGGTCGCCGTGGCCGAGATCAACGGGGACGGCCGGGCCGATTACCTGACGATCCGGGAGAACGGCGTGATCACCGCCTGGTTCAACGACCGGTTCAGCGGCGTCGACCGGTGGGCCTGGCAGGGAACGGTCGCTCCCGGTGCCGGCGTGCCCGGGGCCCAGGTACGGTTCGCCGACCTGGACGGGGACGCCCGCGAGGACTACCTGGTGGTGAACGAGACCGGCCGGATCGCGGCGTGGCTGAACGCCGGCCGGGACGGCGACCAGAACTGGGGCTGGGTCTACCAGGGCATCGCGGCACCCGGGGTGGGGTCGACCGGTGACCGGGTACGGCTGGCCGACATCGACGGTGACGGCCGCGTCGACTACCTGGTGGTGGACGACTCCAGCCGGGTCCGGGCCTGGCTCAACGGCGGGAAGGACGGCAACGGCCGGTGGGTCTGGAACTCCGTGGGCGAGATCGCGGCCGGGGTGGGCGTCGCCGGTTCGCAGGTGCGCTTCGCCGACGTGGACGGTGACCGCAAGGCCGACTACCTGGTGGTCGATGCCGCGGGCCGGGTGCGGGCCTGGCACAACAACCGCGGCGGCTCCGGGGCGCCCTGGGGGGATCTGGGCCTGATCGCCACCGGGGTGGGGGCCACGGACGCCGAGGTCCGCTTCGCCGACGTCAACGGCGACCGCCGCGCCGACTACCTGGCCGTCGACGAGGCGGGCCGGCTGCGGGCCTGGCTGAACGATCCCGCCGGCGGGTGGACCCTCGCGGGGGAGATCGCCACCGGCATCGGTGCCTCCGGTGACCAGGTCCGCCTGGCCGACCTGAACGGCGACCGTCGGGCCGACTACCTGATCGTCGGTGCCGACAGCGCGGTCCGGGCCTGGCTACGCCGCTAGGTCGGGCGGGGCAGCCGCCGCCGACCAGGTTCGTGCGGTGGCGGGCCTGGGTCGGTGCCCGGCGAAGCAGTCCGCGCGGAGCCCGGGCACGAGTGGCGGCGACAAGGGGGCGCGGCCACCGCGCGACGACGGTGGTCGTCGCGCGATGACCGCGGGGACGGGTGCGGGATCAGGCCGCGATGGTTTGCAGGTAGGCGAGCCCGCCACACGAGAGCGTGCTGAGGTTCTTGAACCACATCGCGAGCTGACGCTGCGAGGAGCCGTCACTGTTGATGCGCTGGATGTAGACCACGCGCGTGACCTCGAACTGGCAGTAGGTGGGGGCGCTGCCCTGGGGCGACGGGCCGATCACGTAGGCCGAGGTGACGGGATTCGCGTTGTTCCAGGTCGTGGACCAGGTGCCACCGCCGCCCACGGTTCCGATGGTGAACTGCGACCCGATGGTGGTGGAGCCGAGCCGGACGTCGGCCTGGCAGGTGATGGTCCCGACGTTCTTGACCTCCACCCAGATCTGCCGGAGCGAGCTGCCCGGCTGCACGGTCCAGATGCGTGTCACCTGGAACTGGCAGGCCGCCGAGCTCGTGGCGCCGTTCGGGTTGAGACCGGCCACCCAGATGGTGTTCCAGGGGACGTTCCAGAGGTACGTCTGGGTGCCACCCGGGTTGACGCCCCCGGTCGAGACCAGGGACGTGCTGGTCACCGCCGCCAGTTGTACCGTCGCACCACAGGCGATCGAACCGACGTTCTTGAGGGTGAACTGGAACTGCCGCTCCCCGGTGGACAGCTGGACATACCGGCTGCTGATCGTCTCGAACTGGCAGGTGGCCGAGGTGGTGGCGCCGGCCGGGTTGTAGCCGACCACGTAGGCGGCGTCGGCCGGGGCGTTGGTCCAGGTCCAGCCCTGGGTGCCGCCGGCCGCGACGGTGCCGGTGAACCACGCCGCGGCGGTGCCGATCCCGCCCTTCGCGGCGGGGCCCAGTCCGTTCGACGCCGCTGCGGCGGCCCGTGCGTCGCGCAGTGACGACTGCGATGGCTGCGACGGCTGCCGCGACGCGCCGGCCTGCGCGACCCCTGACGATGCGACGACCATGCTGAGCGCCGTCATCGCGAGGAGAACCGCGCGGATTCTTCGTCCCATTGAAGCTCCTTTATCTCGGATTCCGGGCCGTCCGCCCGGCTCCATCAGGCTGCGCGGCCCCGCTTGCCATCGGCTAGCCATCCGATAGCCGCCCTGGCGGCGACACATAGAATCATGTTCGATACATCGATGTGGGGGCTGGATGACATGGCGCTTGCTCGGCCCGGTTGAGGCCGTGGTGCGGGGCGAGCGAGTGCCGCTGGGGCGACCACAGCAACGCGCGGTGCTGGCGTTTCTGTTGCTCAACGCCAACGTGGTGGTGTCGGCGGAACAGTTGGCCGAGGCGCTGTGGGGCGGAGCTCTGCCCACCCGCGCACGGGCACAGGTCCAGGTCTGCGTCTCCCGGTTACGACAACTGACCCGCGCGGCCGGTATACCCGAAACAATCTATTCGGACTCCGGGGGATACCGACTTGAGCTGGCCGGCGACGACCTGGATGTGGCGGTGTTCTCCGGGCTGACCGAAACGGCGCGTCGGTACGCCGACTCCGGCCGGCACGAGCGGGCCACCACCCTGTTGCGGCAGGCGTTGGCGTTGTGGCGTGGCCCGGCGCTCGCGGGCGCGTCCGCCGCGTTCGTACCGGCAGCCGCCGCCAGCCTGCACGACAAGCGACTCGCCGCCTCCGAGGACCTGTTCGACGCCGAGTTCGCGCTCGGTCGGCACGCCGCCGCGGTGGCGCCGTTGCGCGAGCTGGTCACCGCGAACCCGTGGCACGAGGGTCTCGCGGTGCGGCTGATGGCGGCGCTGGCCGGGTCGGGGCACCAGGCCGAGGCGCTGCGGGTGTTCGAGCGGATCCGCCGCCTGCTCGCCGATGAGTTGGGCATCGAGCCGGGACCGCGGCTCGCGGAGGCCCACGTGCGGGTGTTGCGGCAACAGTTTCCGCCGGGCAGGCCCGCGCCAGCGACCCGGGAGACCGGACCTGGTCTGCGCCCCGCCCAACTGCCCGCCGGCCTGGCCACCTTCACCGGCCGTGGCAACGCACTCGCCGCGATGGACACGATGCTGAGCCAGGCCCAAGAAAGCGGCGCCCTGACGGTCGTCGCGATCATCGGGACGGCCGGGGTGGGCAAGACGGCGCTGGCGATCCGGTGGGCGCACCGGGTACGGCCCCTCTTCGACGACGGGCAGCTGTTCCTGGACCTGCGCGGCTACTCCCCCGGAGCGGCGGTAGCGCCGCTGGACGCGTTGTCGCGCTGCCTCCGCGCACTCGGTGTGCCGCCCACCCAGGTGCCGGACGACGTCGACGAGGCGACGGATCTCTACCGCAGCGTACTCGCCGACCGGCGGGTGCTGATCCTGCTCGACAACGCCCGCGACACCGGGCACGTCCGGCCGCTGTTGCCCGGCGGCGCCGGCTGCCTGGTGATCGTGACCAGCCGTGACCGCCTCGGCGGGCTGGCCGCCCGGCACGACGCGCAGCGGCTGTCGTTGGACGTGTTCGCGCCGCAGGAGGCCACCGAACTGTTGACCCGCGTCATCGGCGCGGAACGGGTCGCCGGGCAGCGGGACGCTCTCACGGAACTGGCCCGTGACTGCGCACACCTGCCGCTGGCCCTGCGCATCGCCGCAGCAGACCTGCACGGCCGACCACAGGAGATGGTCAGCGGGTACCTGGCGCGGCTCCGCGCGGGCGACCCGCTGACCATGCTGACCGTCCGTGACGACGAACAGACGGCGGTGCGTTCGGCGTTCGCCGCCTCCTACCAGACGCTGCCACCGCGACTCCAGCAGCTCTTCCGGCTGTTCGGCCTGGTGCCCGGCTGCGACGTGACAGCGGAGTCGGCCGCCGCGATGCTGCGGTGCGGAGCCGACGAGGCGGCGGACATGCTCTCCCGTATCGCCGACGCGCACCTGGCACAGGAGCGGACGCCGGGTCATTTCGGCACCCACGACCTGCTCGGCCGGTACGTGACCGAACTGGCGGAGATCGAGGACAACCGGGAAAGACTGGGCGACCTGCTGTCGTGGTACCTCTTCAGCGTGTACGCCGCAGCCGACCGGCTGTATCCCCAGGTGTTACGCGTGCCCACGCAGCTTCCCGCGCCCGCCGGTGCACCGATGCGATTCGCCGCCCACGTCGACGCTCTCGCCTGGCTCGACGCGCACCGGCACAACCTCGTCGCCGTGACCCGCCACGCGGCACACCAGGGACTGCACACCGTCGCCTGGTCGCTGGCGGACGCGCTACGCGGATACCTGTGGCTGGGAATGCACACCACGCAATGGTCCGAGGTCGCGGGGATCGGTCTTTCCGCGGCCCGGGCCGACCGGCACGAGCAGGCCGAGGCGGCGGCCCGGCTGAGTCTCGCCGCCCTGCACTGGCGGCTGGAACGGTTCCCCGAGGCGATCGACGAGTACCGGCTGGCGTTGCACTGCGCGAACCGTTCGGGATGGCACGACGGCGAGGCAGCCGCGCTGGGCAACCTGGGCCCCGTCTTCCGGATGACCGGCCAGCCGGCTGAGGCCCTGCGGGTCATGGAGCAGGCACTGGAGTTCAACCGGCGCAACGGTCGGACCGCAGGCGTCGCCGTCAACCACAACAATCTCGGGCTGGTCTGCGCCGACCTCGGACGACTCCGCGAAGCCGCAGACCATCACCACGCGGCGCTCACCCTGGCACACCAGGGCGGGGCAACCTCCAGCCGGGCCCTCATCCTGAGCAACCTGGGCGTCGTCCACCACCTTCTCGGCCGCTCCGACGACGCACTACAGACGCTGACCGAGGCACTGGAACTCCACGAGCAGACGGGCAGCCGCGGCCGGGCCACCACCCTGTGCGCGCTGGCCCGGGTCCACTGCGATCGTGGTGACCAGCCGCAGGCCGCCAGCCTCGCCCGGCAGGCGCTCGACATGGCGCGCTCGCCGGCCGAGCCCCGGGTCGAAGCGCTCGCCCTCCACATCCTGGGCATCGTCGAGGGGAAACCCGGCACCCTGTTGGATGCCCTGAGAACGGCACGCACCACCGCGGACCGGTACATCGAGGCCGACATCACCGTCAGCCTCGCCGAAGTCGACGAGCCTGCGGCACCCTCCTGGTGCCATGCGGCGCTGTCCATCACGCGGCAGTGCGGCTATCTGCTGCTCGAAGGCCGGGCGCTCGCCGCCCGCGCCGCAGCCGAGTACCGGGCTGGTGACATGGCCGCCGCCTGGCGCAGCGCACGGCTGGCGGCACAGTCACACGCCCGGACCGGCCACCAGCCGGGCACGGAGCGCGTCGAGAAGCTGCTCGCCCTTCTCGCGTCGGAGTCCCCGCCGGGCGCCACGCGCGGGCCCGGCCACCGGTGAGACGAGTCAGCAGTGCCGGGTGCGGACGGGCGACCACCGAGCCGGGTCGGTGCGGGTGGTCAGCGGTTGTCGTCCGGTCCCAGCGCGCCGCGCCGCCAGGTGTACCACCCGCAGGGCCGCACCCCACACACCGCCGACCACGAGCATCAACAGCCCGCCCCCGACCAGGAGGGGCCGTCCGGGGATCCCGGGAGGCAGCCGGCCCCATGCCACCAGCTCGGTGAGGACGATCCCCCGTGGTCCGCCGCGTCGGCGAAGGTCTCACCGAAGTACTCGCGGACCGCCCGCCGGAACCCGGCGTCGCGCACCATGTCGGCCAGCTCGATCCACGCGTCGAGCTGCTCACCGGTGGGGTCCGCCGGCAGCCGGGGCCGCCACGGGCGCAGGTGGTCGACGGACTCCCCCACGTCGAGGCCTTCGGTGACCTCGGCCCAGAACTCCGCCACGAGTTGCTCACGGTCGTCGTCGGACATCGACGCCAGTCGGTGCACGAGACCCACCTGCCCGGCGTTGCTGTCCTGCCGCACCACCGCCCGCAGCACGGCACGCCGGGTACGCGACTGCCCCATCTGCCGCTCGACGAGCGCCAGATGAGCGGTGGCGACCACCACCCTGACGTCTCAAGCCGCTGGAGAGTCAACGGCGGATCCGACCGACCAGCGGCCTCGACGACGGCCTGCCGCGTCGACCGTGACGTCTCACGGCCCCTGTCGGCCAGCCGCCGCAGGTCGTCGACGTTCTCGCGGTCCCATGATCGCTCGTACGTCGGCTTGTGTCGGACCGGACCAACCGCGATGAAGGACCGTCACCTCCGATCCCCGCGCGAACGACCACCCGGAAGGACCGAGGTCAGGCGTAGGCACGGGCTTGAAGGTGGTACAGCTCCGCGTAGAGGCCACCACTCGCGACGAGGTCCGCATGGGTGCCGACCTCCGAGACGCTGCCCTGTTCCAGGACCACGATCAGGTCGGCCATCCGCACGGTGGAGAAGCGGTGCGAAACCAGTACGGTGATCGCGCCGGTGTCCGCACGGGCTTCCGTGACGAGGTCGGCGAAGCGCTCGAAGAGCGCTTGCTCGGCGGTCGCGTCCAGGGCGGAGGCGGGTTCGTCCAGGGCGACGAGAAGCGGGCCTCGGCGCAGCAGCGTGCGGGCCAGCCCGAGCTTCTGCCACTGGCCGCCTGAGAGTTCGGTGCCGTCGCCGTACCCCCGGCCGAGCAGGCCGTCCAGACCGTCGGGGACCAGGGCCCGGACGGGGGCCGCCTCGGCCCTGTCGATCGCCTGGTGCAGGGCCTGGTCGTCGTCGATTCGGTCGAGGTCGCCGATGCCGGTGTTGTCCCGCAGCCGCAGCTCCAGCCGGGCGAAGTCCTGGAAGAGGATCGACACCCGGCGCTGCCACCCGGCGGGGGCGGCGGACGCGAGGTCGACGTCATCCACCAGAATCCTCCCCGAGGTCGGCCGGTACAGCCCGCACAGCAGTTTGACCAGGGTGCTCTTACCCGCCCCGTTCTCGCCCACCACGGCAAGCGCGGTGCCTGCCGGGATGTCGAGGGTGACGTCGTCGAGGACCTTCCGGTCGCTGTTCGGGTAGTGGAAGCTGACATGGTCGAGACGGATGCGGCGAGTGAGGACGGCGGGCAGTTTCCCCGACCCGGGTCCGGCAGATTCGGGCGACGCGGCGGCGACAGTGCGGAGTGTCCGGATCCGCTCCATCGTGCAACCCGCCGCCTGGACAATCGTCAGCAGGCCGAGTCCATTGGACACCTGGAAGGAAATCTGGGCGGCCAGAGCGATCACCAGAATCACGTCGCCCAGCCCCGAGCCGCCCTGCAACGCCTGCCGAACCACCAGATAGATCGCACCGCCGTAGGCGACGGCGAAGGTGAGCTGCCCCGCCGCACGCAGCAGGGCGGCTCCGGTCTGGGCCCTGCGTAGCGCGGTAGTGGTGGTGGCCCAGTCGCGCTGGTGGCGTTCGATCAGCATGGCCTCGGCACCCGACAGGCGGATCTCCTTGACCGACGCGAGCATGGTGGTGGTCTCCAGCAGGTGCCGGCCGAGACGCGTCAGCGCGGCGGTGTCCTCCTTCGCACGATCCACCAGACGCTGAGCCCGATTGCCTGCCAGGACGGGGATTGCTCCGGCGAGGGGAAGAAGAAGCAGCCACGCGTTGAGCGAGCCGAGCAGGACCGCGGTCAGGCCCAATTGCAGGACCAACCCCCCGAGCTGCAGAACGGCCTCCAGGGAGGCGCGGGTGCGTGGAAGTTCCTCGCGGACCAACGCGAGGGTGTCGGCGTAGGCCGGAGTGTCCAGTTGTTCGAGGTTGCCGACACCGTGGGCGAGCGTGATCAGCTCGTTCTGGAGTTCGACCTCGCTGAGGTCGCCCAGTTCGAAGTAGGACAGGTGGGCGAAGTGATTCATCATCAGCTCGAAGACCAGCAGTGCTGCCGTTGTCAGCGCCAGCCGAGCGGCGGTGCCCGAGTCATGATTGACCGCTGCGGTGGTGAGCGACTTGAGGCATAGCGCGATCAACGGGGTGGACAGGAATCCTGCGGCCAGCATCGCTGAGGCACGCGCGAGACGCCCTGGATCACAGCGGAAGGCGAGCCACAGAAGGTGTCGGACCGCAAGGATCGTGGTCATCGGGCCGCTCCATCGATCCTCGGCAGGAGGCGTTCAGTCGTCGACGGGTCGGCGGCTTCGTCCGCCGTGAAGCGTTCCGCCTGAATCCTGAAGAGCTCGGCATAGCTTCCGTTGAGTTCCATCAACTGTTCGTGCGTGCCGGATTCGGCCACCCTGCCGTCGGCGAGCACGACGATGCGGTCGGCTCGGCGCACGCTGGAGAAGCGGTGCGAGACGATGACGCTGGTCACGCCCTTGGTCATGTCCAGAAAACGCTCGAAGAACGCGGCTTCCGCACGGACGTCGAGTTGGGCGGTGGGCTCATCGAGCACCAGGAGGGACGCCCCGCACTCCAGTGCCAGCAAGGCTCTGGCCAGAGCGATCCGCTGCCACTGGCCGCCTGACAGGTCGGTGCCACCCTCGTACTCGGCGCTGAGGACCGTGTCCACGCCGTGCGGGAGGCCGTCGATGATCTCCTGTGCGCCCGCGCGCCGGGCCGCAGTGTGGAGCGCGTCGCGGTCACCGAGGAGGTCCGGTCGGCCCAGCCAGATGTTCTCGGCCGCGGTGAGGTGTAAGCGGGTGAAGTCCTGGAAGATCACGGCGATGCGCCGGTGCCAGGCCGACGGCGAGATCCCGGCGATGTCGGTCCCGCCAGCGGTGATCCGACCACTGGTGGGTTCGTGCAATTTGGTCAGGAGCTTCACCAGCGTCGTCTTCCCTGCGCCGTTGAGGCCGACGATCGCCGTCGAAGTCCCCGGTGCGAGTTCGAGGTCGAGCCCGTCGAGCACGGCGGGAGCACCGTCGTGGTAGCGGAAACCGACGCCCTCGAAGCGCACGGCCTCGACCGGATCAGGTACGTGACCGGGGTCGTACTGCCGATCGTGGCCGCCCCCATCCGCAGCGACCTGCTCCAGGCGGGTCAGTGCGTCGTGGGCGGCCAACCCGTAGAGCGTCTGCATGTCACTCTCGGGGAAGAAGACGCCGAAGCGCATGGGAATCAGCACGGCCTGAAGGGCAACAGACAGTTGGAGCAGCGTCAGCGAACCGTTCGTGCCGTCCTCGGCCAGGGCCGACAGCGCCGCGCCGCCGCCGAGCAGGCCGAACCCTGCCAGCGCGACGAAAGGCCAGAACAGCAGCCTGCGGCGGGTCGCCCACAGCGGCTCCAGGTAGCCGCGTGCCTCTTTGCCATGGCGTTGCCGGAGCCAGGGGACCAGGCCGAGCACCCGTGCCTCTTTGGCCAGCCCGGTTCCGGTCGCCGTGCGCCGCAGGTAGGACAGTCTCCGCCGCGGACCGGCCAGGGTCGCCCGTACCGCGCCGAAGCGGCTCAGCGAGCCGCGTTGGCCGAACCTGATCACGATCGCCGTTACGGCCACCAGCACACCGGTGCCAGGTCCCAATACCACGGACACCATGACCGCAGCCCCGACAAGTTGGGTGTAGCGGGCGATCAGAGCCAGGGTTCCGGCAGCGGCATCGCCCGGGGTGGGGACCACCCGCTCGAAGCCGTTACGGGCGTCCGAGAGCACATCGAGCACCTCCTGCCGCTCCAGGTCCGCGGCCGGGAGATCACGCAGCGCACACGCCATCAGTCGGACGATGCACGCGCCGTCGACCTGACGGATCACCAGTTCAGCCAGCACCGACTGGAACGGGACAAGAGTCTGTTGCAGCACGAAAGCGGCAACGGCCAGCATCAGCGCGAGACCGATCCGACCTATGCCACCATGGCCACCGAAACCTGACATGGCATCAGGGATTCTCGATATCAGGGTACTTGTCGCGAGGATGAAGGCGATCGGGAGCAGGCCGACCGCAAGGTGGAGCCCACCCGCGCCGGCGATCAGTCCCGGGTGTGCGTAGCGCAGCAGCCGCACAGTGGCGAGCCATCGAACGGCGCGTCGTCGAAGCGGTCCGGCGCCCGGGTCGGGCGTCGTGGAAGGCATCAGGAACTCCCCCGAGTACGTCAGGGCACGCAGGACGAGCAAACGGCACAGGTGAAAGGGCATCTCGCCGGGATCCGATTGCGATCGGAGGAGGGAAACAGCGGACTCCCGCGAACCCGGGAACGCCACTGTAGCCGGGGAAGCTCGCGGTCCAGAGTCTGGCTCAGACCTCGTGTGACGTCAAGAATTTCATTGATGGTCATCTAGTGGTTCTGTACAACGGATTGGATCTCTGATCCGTCACACGGATCGGTCTAGACAGACCTGCATCGATGTGGTTACCGTTGCACTCCGTGTTCATCCGGCTCCGAATGTCCAGTCCGGGCCGCTTCGCACCCTTCGCGTTATCGGAGGTGGTGCGCCGCGATACCGGGCTTGTTCGCCGACGTTTCCGCCCTACCCGGAGACAGTTCGTGCGCGAGCCCAGGGCCGTTCCGAGCCCAGCCTCAGTGTCGAGGCACCCCGCTCCCTTACCAACGCTTTTCTCGTCAGCGCCTGACCGGTATGCCAGATTCTCCGCGATTTCCGTGCGGCGCTGACCACCGGCCGTCGCCGCAACATCGCTCTTCCGTCATCTTGGCACCTCCACCCGCGTCGCCCCGGGCGATGCCCGACCTGAGGAATCTGGCAATGCAGCACCCTGGTGCCCATTCGTTGACGTTCCGAGGAAAACGATCCGAAACCGCCCCTATGACGTGGGGTCAACGCGCCATCTGGAAGGCCATTCGTTGGCTCGGTGACGATGCCCACTACTTCAACATCCGCCGTATCGCGAAGATCCCGGCCGGTATCTCCACCGAACAGGTCGAGACGGCGCTCAGCGCATTCGTCTCGCGGCACGAAGTGCTGCGTACCCGATTTCACGAAGAGGGCGACGGGCCCGTCCAGGAGGTCTGGGCAGAGGGCGCGCTGTCCCTCACGGTGGCGGACGCAGCATCCGGCGCCGCCGATGACGTTGCCGTCGAGCTGGCACGAGAGTTGGTGGGCCTGACCTTTCGCCACGCCGAGGAATGGCCCTTCCGCTGCGCGCTCGTCCTACAGGACGGACGTCCAGCCGTCGCCGTCTTGGTGTTCTCGCACCTGGCTGTCGATTTCTGGGGCGTACGCGAGCTGGAGCGCGATCTGCAGCAACTGCTCGACGGCAGCGGGCCGCCGGAACCACAGTGGCAGCCGCTCGACCAGGCACGCTTTGAGACGGAGGGTCCTGGTGCCGCCCGCGGTGCGGCCGCGGCGGAGTACTGGCGTCGAACGCTGCACACCGTGCCGCCGACGCTGTTTCGTACGGTCACCGGCGAGGGCAGACCCGAGCGCTTCGTCCGGCTGGGGATGAACTCCCCCGCCGTCGCGGTCGCCACGACCGTGCTTGCCGAACGCTGCCAGGTCAGCACCGGCACCGTGCTGCTGGCCGCCACGGCGGCCGTACTCGGTGCCTACACCGGGCACGACACCGTGGCGCTGCAGCTCATCGCGGTCAACCGGCATGACGAGCGCAGCCGTCGGCTCGTGGCCCCCATGGTGGAGAACGCGCTGTTCGCATTGAACGTCGACGACGACACCTTTGAACAGACGGTGCGCCGGACCTTTCTGACCGGAATGAACGCCTACCGTCATGCCCAGTACGACCCGTCGGCCGTGGACGAGATTCTCGACGAGGCGCGCAAACGCAGCCACGGCGCACTCAACCTCGGTTGCTTCTTCAACGACAAACGTATGCACGACCGTTGGGAGAACCTACCGCACACCGATGCGGGCCCGGACGGACTGCGTGCGCTCCTCTGCCGCACCACGGTCACCTTCGTGGGTTCGTGGGAGCGCCAGGACGCCACCTTCTTCCTGCACACCGGATACGCGCCCGACACCTGCCTGCTCTATCTGATGGCCGACACCGAACTGATACCGCGCCACGACATCGACCTCCTGCTGCGCGCCTTCGAGATTCTCCTGATCGACAGCGCCACAGGCACTCTCGACCTGGCGGGCTTCCGCTCGACGCGTGCGACAACCAGTACCGAGAAGAAGCTTGGAGAGATCGCCGGATGACCACTAACGCCACCATCTGGGACGACGAGGTCGCCATCGCCGTCACTCGGCTCACCGCAGCGGCCGAGGACGAGTACTACAACCCCTACCAGACTTTCGAGTGGCCCGAGAGCATCCCTGAGGGCGCGCTGTGGATGAGCGAGGATCTGGTGACGGTGTACGGCACCGCAGCCGCCGCCGAGTTGGACCGCGAGCAGTATCTCGCCCTGTCGAAGTGGGAGAGCATCAACTTCTACAGCCTCAACGTGCATGGGATCCGCGAGCTGATGCAGGAGGTGGTACAGCGGATCCACACCCCCGGTTTCGAGATCCCCACCCCGTTCTTCCATCACTTCCTGGGCGAAGAAAACGAGCACATGTGGTTCTTCGCCGAGTTCTGCCTACGCTACGGCGGAAAGCTGTTCACCAACCGGTCCATGGCTTTCCCCCAGGAGCAGCACTCCGCTCTGCTGGACAACTTCATCGTGTTCAGCCGGATCCTGATCTTCGAACAGATCGTCGATCACTTCAACAGCAGGATGGCTGCCGACGCCGCCCTCCCGGAGACCATTCGCGCCATCAACCGGGTGCACCACCAGGACGAGTCCCGGCACATCGCCTTCGGTGCTCAACTGGTACGTGCCTTGTGGGTGCGACTGCGTGCGGACGGCGACAACAAGGAGATCGCCGTGGCCCGTCAGTACGTGGAGAGGTACATCGCGAGTTCGCTACAACAACTCTACAGCGTGGACGCCTACCGCAACGCGGGAATTCCCAATCCGTTCGCCTTCCGCAGCCGTGTCCTCGCCGACCCTTCCCGCAGCGCCGCCCACGACGCAGTCACGGCCCGTACCGACGCGTTCTACCGTCGGATCGGCCTGTTCGACCAGGCCGCGGCCTGAGCGACTCCGCCGCTCCCTGTCCCGCCCACCTCCACAGGAGCAGGTCACCCATGGCACTGCGCACACCACCCGCCGCCCCGGCCGGAGATCTCACCCTACTGAACCCCGGCCCCGGCCTGGTCGTCCTCGAACCACAGCGAGCCGCACTCATGCTCGAACTCGACGCCCTGTTCACCGACATGGCCGACGAACTCGGCGCCTCCGCAGTGGTCGGGCCGCCACTTCTGCCCGCAGAGGGCCTGGCCCGGCTCGACTACTTCCGCAACTTCCCGCACCTCGGCGTGACCGCCGCCCGCTTTCCGGACGGTGCGGTCGAGGCACTGGCATCCGGGGCCCCGGTGGCGGAGCAGCCGGTTCGACCCACCGGCTACCTGCTGCCGTCGGCCACCTGCTACGGCCTGCTGCTCTCGTTGCAAGGCCAGGATGTCGGCCCAGGACTGAGGCTGACCTCGATCGGCCGCTGCTTCCGCAACGAGGACCACTACGACGGTCTGCGCCGCCTCTGGGGCTTCCATATGCGCGAGATCGTCTACTTCGGCACCGCCGAGGGAGCCCGCGAACACCTGGCCCGCTCGAAGGAGCTCGTGGAGACTCTGGCCAGCCGACTCGGCATCGAACTGTCGTACCAGCCCGCGAGCGACCCGTTCTACGACAAGAGCGGCTCCCGAGCCAAACTGATGGCCCTCGACCCCGTCAAATATGAGTTCGTCGCTCCCGACGGCACCGCCATCGCGTCGGTGAACAGGCACCGCAACTTCTTCGGCGAACGGCTCGGTATCACCAGCGCCGGCGTTGTCGCACACAGCAGCTGCACTGCTTTCGGTGTCGAACGCTGGATACACGCGATGCTGCAGGCGCACGGCACGCCACAGAAGGCGCTACGGCAGGTCCATGATGTTCGTGGCTGACCTTCCCGATGTTCCGGCTGCGAGGGTGACGGCGGCGGCGGAGCGGGGGGCGCGAGCCCTCGGAGTCGAATTCCCACTCATCCAGGCAGGCATGGGCGGCATCGCCGGACCGGCGCTCGCGGCAGCGGTCAGCGACAGCGGCGCGCTCGGCACCGTCGCCCTCTACAAGAGCAACCCGGAGCAGAGCGCTGCACTCGTGGTCGACACTGCCGCGCGCACGAGGCGCACCTTCGCGGTGAACGTGATCCCCGAGGTCGCCGGACGGCTGCTCACCGATCAGGTGGGCGCGCTGCTCGCCAATGCGGACCGGCCACTTCTTCTGAACAGCTACGGCCTGCTCCCCGAGCCGGAGGCGGCACGGGTGCTGGCCGCCGGACACCGCCTGCTGATCCAGGTGGGCACCGCCGCCGACGCGTCGGTCGCGGCCGGACTGGGCGCGCACGGCGTGGTGCTCCAGGGCATCGAGGCCGGCGGCCACCACCTCGGGATACTGGGCATACGCGAACTGCTCGCCCAGTACGACCAGGAGCCTGCGGCGTTCGTCGCCGGCGCGATAGCCACCGGCGCCGACCTGCTCGATGCCCTGCGCGCCGGTGCGTCCGGCGCGCTGTGCGGCACAGCGTTCGTGGTCACTGCCGAGTCGGCCGCGCACCCCTCCTACAAGGCGGCACTCCTGCAGGCCGGCGCCGAGGACACCGTCGTTACCGACCGCTTTTCGATCGGCTGGCCGGGACGTCCGCACCGGGTGCTGCGCAGCCCCGTCACCGACGCGCCGCAGCCGCTGCCCGCGACGCTGATCGCCTGGACCAGCGTGATGGGTGAACGCCGACCGGTCCCGCGAGGCTCCGCCGCCGCACCCACGGAGGAGGCCGAGGGTCACGTCGAGCAGATGGCCCGGTATGCGGGCCTCGGGTGCGCCGCACTCCGGACGGTACGGCCGGCCGCGGCCTACGTCGCCGGTTTCCGCGCGGAGTTCACCGCGGCCCTCGCCGCCCTACGCGAAGACGGGACGGCAGCGGCCGTCCCGGTCCCGATCGGGAGGCCGCGATGACCAGTGGCCGCTGACCGTCACCCCCGACGGGGAGTGGGCCGCCGCCGCTGTTGACCGAGGTCTGGCTCCTCGGATCCGTCATCCCACCGTTCGACAGACAACATGGAGCAGTCGTGAAGCGGATCGCCGAATGGATCCAGACCAAGAACCCCGAACTCGACCGCGAGCCCAGCCCGACGGAGGACCTGATCGAGGCCCGGCTCATCGACTCCCTGGACTTCCTGGAGTTCATCTACCTGCTCGAAGACCTCTCCGGGAGGCCCATCGACCTGCAAGAGGTGAGCGTCGACGATTTTCGCACCCTGGAACGCATCGAGCACCGCTTCCTGCGTCCCGACGCCGGAACCACGTCGTGACTGTGGCCCCGGCGGCCCCGGTCGTCAGGTTCGGCAGCTGTGACGCGGAGCACCGGTGGCGGCCGACCGGGTTGGCGCGGCTGCCAGCCCTCCGCGATCCACACGCCGAGCGATTGCTGCGGGGGATGGATGAGCTACAGGCCGTCCTCTGCCGCCCCGATGACGTGCTGCTTACTCACTACCAGCCGCCCGCGGCCTTCGGCGAGGTGATGCGTGCCGCAGGTTTCGGTGCCCGGCACCTGCCGGTTCCCGGCGATCTGGCGCTCCCCGTCGAGGAGCGCCTGGCTGTCGTCGGCCTGCCGGGATTCACCGGCGCGAGGCCCGAACCGTATGCGGTGCTGCCGGGGACGGCCGCTGCGGTCAGGAGCCTCGGACTGGACGCGGCGCTGCCCGACCTGAACGCCGTCCGGCTGGTCAACTCCAAGACCTGGTCGACGCGGCTGGGGCTACCCGGCTCCGGACGGGTCGTCACCTCGCTGCAGGAACTGCGCGAGGCGGCGGTCTTGCCGTGCGTGGTCAAAGACCCCTATGGAGTGTCCGGGCAGGGCAATGTCATCCTCGACTCACCCACCAGACTCGCGTTGGTCGAACGCAGCCTGAGTCGGCGACCGGCGGACATGATCGAGTTGGTGGTCCAGCCGCTGTACGAACGGTCCGACGACTTCGCCGCGCATCTGACGATCGACCCGGAAGGGGAACTGGTGTGGCACGGCGTTCGCCAGATCCTCAACGTCGGTCACTCCTACCGGGGTTCGTCGTCTCCGACGCCGCAGTTGATGCAGCGGCTCGACCGTGCGGAGTACCGCGCATGCGTGGAGGCGGTGGCCCGGGCCGCAGCGGCGGAGGGCTATCGCGGGCCATTGTCCGTCGACTCGATGACCACCGCGTCGGGGGAGCTGATCCCGGTGCTGGAGGTCAACGCCCGCCTCTCGCCCGGGATGATCGCCCAGCAGTTGGGCGTGCGGTTGCGTCTGGCGTTCGTCCGGATCGGCGGCGACGACTACTTCGAGCGACTGGTCCACCTGCTCGATGATGCGGGACGGCTCGCGACCAGTGGCCGTGACGGCATCCTTCCGCTGGCGGCCAGCACACTGGTGCCTCCTCGCGGTTGGCTTTTCTACGCCGTCTTCGGCGAGGCAGACGCGGAACTCGGGGAGATCACCGAGAGACTGTCCGGGCATTGATCGACACCTGTAGGCAGCACGTCGGACGTGGAGCACGGAGAGCAGACGAGCATGGCTGAAACACGCTACGACAGCCAGGCAGCCGCCGACTATCAGGCGGCTCGGGAGGTCCCACGGGAGGGCCTGGATGCATGGCGTACCGCGGTGTCCGCAGCGGCCGGTCTCGCACCTGGCATGACGGTGCTCGACGTGGGTGCGGGGACCGGAGCGTTCGCGAGCGCATTCCACGCCTGGTTCGGAGTCCGGGTGCTGGCCGTCGAGCCGGCCGCAGCGATGCGGGCGCTGATTCCTGCGTCCGAGGAGATCCGGGCGCTCGACGGGAAGGCGGAGTCGCTGCCGGTCCCGGACGGCTGCGCGGACGCGGCATGGCTCGGCTCCGTGATCCACCATCTGGACGATCTGGAGGCATCGGCCCGCGAGCTACGCCGGGCACTCAAACCAGGCGCTCCGGTGCTCATTCGCAACTCCTTCCCCGGCCGCTGCGACCGGGACCTGCGGGTGCGGTTCTTCCCCGAGACAGCGGGTCTGGTCGACAACTACCCCACCGTCGACCGGGTCTGCGCGGCCTTCGCCACGGCAGGCTTCGCCCAGGTTTCGCTCCGCCCGCTGCCGCAACGCAGCGCACCCACCCTGACCGCCTACGCCGACGGGCTCCGCCGCGCTGCGGACTCCAAGCTCCGCGCCCTCCCCGACGACGTCTACGCCCGCGGCCTCGCCCGACTCCGCGCCGCCGCCGAGGCTGACCCCACCGAACCTGCCACCAGTTGGATGGACCTCCTTGTCCTGATCTGACCTCGTCGCCGCCCGGGAGACCCGCGCCGCCGGCTCGGTACTGCTGGAGGACGCGGCGACCTACGGCTGTGACGGGGCGCCTCCCGCGCCGAACCGGTCGTGGCCCCCCAACCGGCAACATCGGGTGGTGGGCGGAGAGTTCTGTGCGGGTCCAGGGACGCACGACGATCCTGTCCGACGGGGACCACGCCCGGTTCGGCAGCGCGCCGGTCAGGATGCGCAGTCGACGGCGGTGGGGTTCGCCCCGCAGCCCGGGTAGCCTGACCGACACCATGGACGGTCACCGATTCGCCGTGTCCCGGCTCCTGCCGCCACCCGGGCTGCCCCGGGCGATCGCCTACCAGACCGCCATGGTGGCTGTCGGCAGCGGCACGTTCCTCAGCGGCAGCATCGTGTTCTTCACCGAGGTGCTCGGGCTCACCCCGGTGCAGATCGGGATCGGCTTCTCGGTCGCCGGGCTCGCCGGGGTGGTCACCTCGCTGCCGCTGGGCACGCTGGCCGACCGGATCGGCGGGCAGCGGTCCTGGACGGTCGGTGCGCTGGGCGCGGCGGTGACGTTCGCCGCCTACCCGCTCGTGACGTCCTTCGCCGGTTTCGTGGTGCTGATGGTGGTGGCCGCTGTCACCGCCTCGTTCGCCAACGCCGGGCGCACCATCTACACCGCCGCCGCCCTACCGGCCGCGGACCGGGTGCGCACGATGGCGTACGCACGCTCCTACCTCAACGCCGGGTTCACCGTCGGCACCGGCCTCGGCGCGCTGGCGCTGGCGTTCGACTCGACCGCCGCGCTGGTCGCCATGGTGCTGTTCAACTCGGCGTTGTCACTGCTCAACGCCGTCCTGGTGGCCCGGCTGCCGGCCGCGCCGGTGGTGCGGCACGAACGCACGGCCGGCACCTCCCGGTGGGCGGTCCTCAGGGACGTGCCCTACGTGACGTCGGCGGTGCTCCTCGCCGTCATGATGTTCCACGCGGTGATCCTCATCGAGATCCTGCCGCTGTGGACGATCACCCACACCGACGCTCCCAAGCCGCTGCTCGGCGCGATGCTGGCCCTGAACACGGTTCTGGTGATCACGTTGCAGGTGCCGGCGTCGCGGGGTGCGGACTCGCTTCCCGGCGCGGCCCGCCTGATCCGCCGCGGCGCCCTGGTCACCGCGGTCGCCTGCCCGGTTGCCGCAGTCGCCGGGCGGACCGGCGGCGGGTGGACCGTCGTCGCGCTGATCGGGGTCGTGGTGCTGGTGACGACGACGGAACTGTGGTTCTCGGCGGCGCTGTGGTACTTCCAGACCACGGTGCCGCCCGCCGCCGAGCGTGGCGCGTACCTCGGCACGGCGCAGACCATCAGCTCGGCGGCGGACGTCTTCGCCCCGGTCGGCCTGACCCTGCTCGCGGTCGGCACCGGCGGCTGGGGCTGGTGGGTCGTCGCCGCGGTCTTCGTCGGCTGTGCGCTCGCCGCCGGGCCGGTCGTCGGCTGGGTGGCCCGCACGCCCCGCACCGATGGGCACACCGGCGCGGCGACGGCGGGACCCGATCCCGATGCCGGCACCGCGTTACGCCCCGTCTCGCGCTGACGACGCCGGACCGGCGGACTCCTTGACAGCACATCGACGCGTTGAAATCCTTCGGGCGGAAGGGGGTCCGATGAGCGCTGACGACGACACCCGGACGTACGCCGTGGTCGTGAACGACGAGGAACAGTTCTCGATCTGGTGGGACGACCGGGAACTGCCCGCCGGTTGGCGTCGCGAGGGCACCACCGGGTCACGCGACGAGTGCCTCGCCCGCATCGACGAGGTGTGGACGGACATGCGGCCGCTGTCGTTGCGGCGGTGGATGGACGAGCACGCCACCACCGGCTGACGTCGTGACGGGCGAGGGCGCATGAACGGCAGTCTCCAGCGGTATCCGGCCCTCGCCGTGCAACGCGGGATGGTGTTGCAGACGCTCCGGCAGCCCGACGCCGGGGTCGACGTCCAGCAGGTCACCCTCGCCTGGGACGGTCCGCCGGACCGGGACGCGTTCGTCGCCGCCTGGCAGGCCGCGACCGGCCGGCACGCGGTGCTGCGGACGGCCTTCGAGGTCGACGGTGAGCACGGTGTGGTCCAGGTCGTCCACCCCGCCGTGACCCCCGACCTGCGGTGGCGGGAGACGACTGTCGACGGTTTCCTCCCCACCGACCGGCACGAGCCCTTCGACGTCGGCCGGGCACCCCTGCTGCGGGTCACCGTCCTGGGCGACCACCATGTCGTCGTCACGTTCCACCACGCGGTCCTCGACGGCCGTTCCACCCGGATGCTGCTCGACGAGATCCTCGCCGACTACGCCGCGCGTCGCGCCGGCCGGCTGCCGCACCCGCCGCACCGGCCGCCGTTCGTGGACTTCGTGCGCTGGTGGGAGGCACGCGACCCGGCCCCCGACGACGCGTTCTGGAAGGGGTACCTCGCCGACGCCCCGATCCCCCGGGCCCTCCCGGGCCGGATCGACGCCGCCCGGGACGCGAGCGCGCGCAGCGTGCCGGCGTCGCACGAGATCGTCCTGACCCGGCCGGACTCCGACCGGGTCCGCGCCGCCGCCGCGGATGCCGACGTCAGCGTCGGCGTGCTGGTCCACGCGGCCTGGGCGCTGCTGCGCGGCGCGTACGGCGGGGTGGACGACGTCACCGTCGCGGTCACCAGATCCTGCCGGTACGGCAGCGTCCCGGATGCCGAGCAGATCCTCGGGCTGCTCCTCACCACGGTGCCCCTGCGGGTCCGGCTCGACCGGCGGTGGCCGGTGCGACAGCTGCTCGCCGACGTGGCCGACCGGATCCGGCAGCTCCGCGAGCACCAGCTCACCCCGCTGCACCACATCCTCGGTCAGGCGGGGCTGACACCCGACACGCCGCTGCTGGACAGCCTCGTGGTGTTCGAGCGGCAGACCCTGGCCACCGCCCTGGCCGAGGGCGGACCGGAGCCGGCCCGACGCTCCGCGCGGGTGCACCGGATGCCCGGTCATCCCCTGACGGTGCACGCCTTCGACGAACCGGAGCTGCGCCTGGGCGTGACGTGGGACGCCACCCGGCTGCTGGACGTCTCGGCCCGGCGGATCCTCGCCCAGTTGCACCGCACCGTGTGCGAGGTGGCCGAGCGGCCGGACGCCGCTCTGGCCGACCTGGATCTCGGTGCCGCCGCCGAAGCGCCGCTGCGCGCCGCCTGGAACACCACCCGACGGCCCTATCCCCGGCAGGCGTCGATCCCCGAGGTCTTCGCGGCCCGGGTGGCCGACGACCCGGACGCCACCGCGCTGGCGGTCGGTGGCCGCACGATCGGGTACGCGGAACTGGACCGCGCGGCCGACCGGCTGGCCCGGACGCTGCGCGGGCACGGGGTCACCGGCGAGAGCCCGGTCGCCGTGCTGCTCCCCCGGGGCGAACCACTGATCCGGGCTCTGCTCGGTGTCCTCAAGGCCGGCGGGGCCTACCTCCCGGTGGACCCGGCCGCACCACCGGCCCGGATCGCGGGCCTCCTCGCCGCCAGCGGCACCCGTCTGCTGCTGACCACCCCGGCGACCGCCGCCGGCCTGCCCGACCTGGGCCCGGTCCGGGTGCTGGACGTCGACCCGCCGCCCGGGGAACCGGTGCCCGCCGGTCCGCCGCCACGGATCCATCCGTTGCAGCTCGCCTGCGTCCTGCACACCTCCGGCTCGACCGGCGCACCCAAGCGGGTCGGCATCACCCACCGGGGCGTGGTACGGCTGGTGACCGACCCCGACTTCGCCACCCTCGGCCCCGGCGAGCGGCTGCTCCAGTTCGCCCCGACCGCGTTCGACGCGTCCACCTGGGAGATCTGGGGTGCGCTGCTGACCGGCGCCACCGCGGTGGTCGCACCGCCGGACCCGGTGGACCTGACCGCCCTGACCGCGCTGATCCGCGACGGTGGCGTCACCGTCGCCTTCCTCACCGCCGGGCTGTTCCGGCAGCTCGCCGAGACCGACGTCACGGCGCTGGCGGGAGTGCGGCAGCTACTCACCGGTGGGGACGTGGCCGACCCGGGCACGGTCGGTGCCGTGCTCGCCGCACGTGACGGGCTTCCGCTGGTCAACGCGTACGGGCCGACCGAGAACGCGACGCTGACCAGTTGCCACCGGATGAGCGGCACCGCGCCGGTGGGTGACCGGGTGCCGATCGGCCGTCCCGTGCCGCAGACCACCGTCCACGTGCTCGACGCCGACGGCCGGCCGGTGCCGGTCGGGGTCGCCGGCGAGCTGTACACCGGCGGGGACGGGCTGGCCCGGGGCTACCTCGGTGATCCGGCGGCGACCGCGCGGGCGTTCGTGCCGGACCCGCAGGTGCCGGGCGGGCGGCTCTACCGGACCGGTGACGTCGTCCGCTGGCGCGCGGACGGGGTGCTGGAGTTCCTGGGCCGCCGCGACGACCAGGTCAAGATCCGGGGGTTCCGGGTCGAACCGGGCGAGGTGGAGGCGGTGCTCAGGACCCATCCGGCGGTCGGGGCGGCGGCGGTGGGTGTCCTGGACGACGGGACGCAGCGGCACCTGGCCGGCTACGTCACGCCGGCCGGCGCGGCGGTCCCCACCGTGGCCGGTCTGCGTGACCACGTCGCCGCCCGGCTGCCGGCGCACCTGGTGCCCGCCGTGTTCACCGTCCTGGACCGGCTGCCGACGACCGCGTACGGAAAGGTCGACCGGGCGGCGTTGCCGGTGCCCGACCTCACCGGGGCGACCCCGCACCTGGCCGGCCCCGCCTCACCGACCGAGCACCGGCTGGCCGGGCTGTGGTCCCGGCTGCTGCCCGGCGGGCGGCCACCCGCGGGCATCGGCCGGGAGAGCAGCTTCTTCGCCCTCGGCGGCAACTCGCTGACGGCCACCCGGTTGATGTTCCGCATCCGGGAGACGTTCGGCGTGGAGCCGGGGGTGGGCCTGTTCTACCGGGCGCCGACGCTGGCCGCGACGGCGGCATGGCTCGACGCGGCGGTCGCACCCGTGGAGGGCCGGGGGCAGCAGAGCGGGCCGGCGCTGGTGCGCCGCGAGCGGGTGGCGCACCTCGCCGGGCGGGACCGGCCCGGACATCTCACCCGGCTGACCGACGGGTGGTCCCTGTGGCGGACGGTCTGCCTGCGGGGCGCCGGTCTCCCGGCCGACCTGATGGCCGCGCTGGGCGACGCGGAACTCGCCGCCGCCGCCGACCGGGTGGTGGCCGCCGCCGGGGACCCGGCCGGCCTCGCCGACGCGGAGGCGGCGTACGCGGCCGTCTACCCGGACGCGGTGGGGCGGCTCACGGCCGCGCTGCACGCGGTGGCGGCCCACCCGCGTTTCCGCGAGGCGGTGGCCTGGCAGAACCCGCACGCGCTGCGCACCGGCGTCGACGCGCTGCTGCGCCGGGGCCCCGACCACCGGACCCGCAACACCAGGCACCGCCAGCACGAGGCGCTGGTCACCAGCTACCTGCAGCGCTACTGCCTGAAGAACGACACCATCGGCTTCTTCGGGCCGGTCGGCTGGGCCCGGATCGAGCCCGGTGCGGGCGTACGGGTCGACCCCGCCGACCCGCCGGCGCTCCTCGCCCGAAGGACGGTCTACCTGGAGGGCTGGGCGGTCGCGGCGGTGCTCGCCCCGTACGCGGTCCGGCTGCGCCCGTGGCTCGTACCCCGGGTCATGCCCTTCCTGGACCTGACCGGGACGACGCTGCGGGTGCCGCTCGCCGCGCCGGTCACGGTCGGCGACACCGAGGCGGCGGTGCTGCGTGCCTGTGACGGGATCCGCGACGCGAACTCGGTCGCCGCCGTCGTGCTGGCCGACCCCGGGTCGGGGCTGCGCACGACGCGGGAGGTGCACGAGGTGCTGGACACGTTGGCCGCGACCCACCGGATCGCCTGGCAGCCGGAGCCGGCACCACACGACACCCACCCCGAGCGGACCCTGCGCACCCTGCTGGAACGGGTCACCGACGACGAGGTGCGCACCCCCGCCCTCGGTGCCCTGGACGACCTGTGCGCCGCCCGCGACGCGCTCGCCGCGTCCGCCGGTGACCCGGACGGGGTGACCGCCGCGATGTCCCACCTGGAGGCCACGTTCGAACGGCTGGCCGGTGTCCCGGCAGCCCGCCGCGCCGGCACGATGTACGCCGGGCGCACCCCCGTCTACGAGGAGTGCCTGCGGGCCGGCACCGTCGCCGTCGGCGAGGCAGGCCTCGACCCGATCCGTGCGGCGCTGGCCCTGGTGCTGGAGGCCGCACGGTGGTTCACGGCGGCCGGCGCGACGCTCTACCGGCGGCTGTGCACCGAGATCTACCGGCGTCGCGCGACGGAACTGGGCACCGACGTGATCCCGCTGGTCGACTTCTGGCTGCTGGCCGGCGAGGCGCTGTTCCACCCGCCGCAGCGGCTGACCGCCCTGCTCACCGGTGCGCTGCACCGCCGCTGGGCCGACGTGCTGACCCTGCCGGCGGGCCAGCGGCGGGTCAGGTTCACGGCGGCGGAGCTGGCCCCGGCGGTGGCCGTCGCCTTCCCTGCGGGGCGGCCTGGCTGGCCGACGGCACGGCAGCACAGCCCGGACCTGATGCGCGCCGGCGACGAATGGGTCCTGGGTGAGCTGCATCCAGGGGTCAACACCCTGCGGTACGCCACCTGGGTGGCCTGTCACCCGCAGGCGGACGCGCTGCGCGCCGCGATGGGCCACGACGTGGGCACCGGGGTGGTGTATCCGGCCGAGACCGGCCAGGAGGGTGGCGTGCCGACCCGGCAGAGCAACGCCCTGACCGGCGCGGGTGACGTGCGGCTGGTGTTCGCGCACGACTCGTTCGGGCACGACCCGCGCCGCAGCCTGCGGGTCGGCGAGTGCGACCTGGTCGGTACGGCCGGCGGGCTGCGGGTACGGTCACGCGACGGGCGGTTCGACGGCGACCTGATGGACGTCCTCGGCGACGTGGTCGGCGCCGGGCTGTCCCAGCTGTTCCGCATCCTGCCCCCGGCCGCACACCAGCCGAGGGTCACCGTCGACTCGCTGGTGGTCAGCCGGGAGGCGTGGACGTTCATCGCCGCCGACCTCGCCTTCGCCGACACCCGCGACGAGGCGCTGCGGTTCCGGCAGGTGCGGGCCTGGGCCGCCGCCCACCATCTGCCGCGTCACGTGTTCCTGCGCTGCGCGGGCGAACGCAAGCCGGTGCACGCCGACCTGACCAGCCTGGCCTCGGTGGACCTGGTGTCCCGTGCGGTCCGCCGGGCCCGCCGCCACGGCGGCGACGACGCCGGGGTGGGTGTGGTGGAGATGCTGCCGACACCGGAGCAGCTGTGGCTGACCGGGCCCGACGGCCGGTACACGGCGGAACTGCGGGTCGTCGCCGTGGACGGGCAGGGGCGTTGAGATGGCGGTCTTCGAGTTCCCGGCCTCGGCGGCGCAGCGGCGGATGTGGCTGCTCGACCAGTTGGACCCGGGCCAGCCGACCTACCACGTCGGCGCGGCGGTGTGGCTCGACGGCCCGCTGGACACCGCCGCTCTCGGCGGGGCCTGGGCGGCGGCGGTCGCGCGGCACGAGATCCTGCGCACCACCTTCCGTGCCAACGGCGGGCGGCCGATCCAGGTGATCCACGACGACGCCCCCGCACCCGTCCTGGAGGTGGTGGCCCTCGACCATCTGCCCGAGGCCGACCGGGAGGCGGCGGCCCGGATCGCGGCGCGCGACCACGCCCGCCTGCCGATGTCGCTGGAGCGTGCCCCGCTGGCCCGGGCCCGTCTGCTGCGCCTCGGTCCGCAGCGGCACGTCCTGGCCCTGGTGGCGCATCACGCGGTCGTCGACGGCTGGTCACTGCGGCTGCTCCTGGACGAGCTGTACGCCGACTACGAGGCGCTGTGCGCCGGCCGTCCGCCGGCCGTGGTCGAACCACCGGTGCAGTACGCCGACTTCGCCCTGTGGGAACGGGAGAACGTCGACGCGGGCGGCCACGCCGAGGCGGAGCGCTTCTGGTCGGCCGAACTCGCCGGCGCCCCCTCGGAGGTGCCGTTGCCGGTCGACCACCCGTACCCCGGGCGGCTGTCGCCGGCCGCCGCGGAGGTGGCGGTCCCGGTCGACGCGGAGCTGGCCGCGGCGCTGCGCCGCCTGGCCGGGGCACACGGCAGCACCCTGTTCACCGTCCTCGTGACCGGGTACGCGGCCCTGCTGTCCCGGGTGAGCGGCGTGGACGAGGTGCTCGTCGGCGTGCCGGTGGCCGGGCGTACCCGCATCGAGACCGAGCCGATGCTGGGCCTGTTCGCCAACACCGTCGCGGTCCGGGCAGCGCTGCACGGTGACCCGACGCTCACCGAACTGCTCGACCGGTTGCACGCCGCCACCGCCCGCATGCAGGCCCACCAGGAGTTGCCGTTCGCGCGGGTCGTCGAGCTGTGCCGCCCGCAACGGCAGCCGTCCCGGGCGCCGCTGGTGCAGGTGATGTGCACGGTCGAGGAGGCGCTGCCGCCGCTCGGGCGGGGGGCGCTGCGCTGGCGGCCCGAGCTGGTGCCCACCGGCACCGGGAAGTTCGAGCTGGAACTGGCCGCCGTCGCCGGCCCGGACGAGCTGACGGTGCGCCTGCGGTACCTCACCGACCTGTTCACCCCGCACAGCGCGGCACGGTTCGCCGACGCCCTGGCCGCGATCCTGACCGCACTGGCGACCGCACCGCAGACCCGCGTCGCCGACGTGGACGTCCTGTCCCCGGCGACGGCGCACCTCGTCACCGGGGTGTGGCCGGCTCCCCGGACCGGCTCGGTCCCGCCGCCGGGGAGCACCGCCGCGGCGCTCGTGGCCGGAATCGACCCGGGCGAGCGGATGGTGATCCGGGGCGACGACGTGAGCCTCACCGGGACCGCGCTGCGTGGGCTGACCGCCCGGGTGGCCACCGGGCTGTGGGGGCTCGGCGTACGGGCCCAGGACACCGTCGGCATCGTGCTACCCCGGGGGGCCCGGCCGCTGCCGGCGCTGCTGGGCGTCTGGCGGATCGGCGCGGCCTACCTGCCGCTCGATCCGACCCACCCGCCGGCGCGGCTACGCGGCATGCTCGCCGACGCCGGGGTACGGGTCGTCGTCACCGACCGCAGCGTCGTCGCCGCGTCGCTGCTGGCCGAACTGGCCCCGACGGTGACCCTGCTCGACCTGGCCGCACCGGAGCCCACGCGGGCCCCGCCGGTGCCGCCGCCGTGCGTGGTGCCACCGTCGGCGGCGGCGTACGTGCTGTTCACCTCCGGCTCCACCGGCCGGCCGAAGGCGGTGACCGTCACCCAGGGGGCGGTGGCACACCTGCTGCACGCGTTCCGCGAGATGATCCCGCTGGGACCGGCCGACCGGGTGCTGTCGGTGAGCCCGTTCGCGTTCGACATCGCCCTGCTCGACCTGCTGCTGCCGCTGCTGTGCGGGGCAGAGGTGGTGGTGGCCGGCGACGACGACGTCATCGACGGCAACCGGCTGCGGCGGCTGCTCACCGCCACCGGGGCCACCATGCTCCAGGCGACGCCGACGACCTGGCGGATGCTGGTCGCGGCCGGCGGGGTGCCGGCCGGGGTGCGGCTGCGTCTCAGCGGCGGGGAGGCGCTGCCCCGGGCCCTCGCCGACGCGGTGACCGGGCCGGGCAGCCGGCTGTGGAACCTGTACGGCCCGACCGAGACGACCGTCTACTCGACCGGGGCGCAGGTGCCGCCGGGGTCGACGCCGCCGGATCTCGGCCACACCGTCGCCGGCAGCCGGGTGTACGTGCTGGACCGGTGGCTGCGCCCGGTGCCGCCCGGTGTGGTCGGTGAGATCTGCATCGGCGGCGCGGGCGTCGGCCGGGGCTACGTCGGGGCGCCCGGCCTGACCGCCGAACGGTTCGTGCCCGACCCGTTCACCCCGGGCGGGCGGCTCTACCGCAGCGGTGACCTGGGCCGGTGGTTGCCGAGTGGACGGATCGTGCCGCTGGGTCGGGCCGACCGGCAGGTGAAGGTGCGGGGGTTCCGGGTCGAGACGGCGGAGGTCGAGGCGGTGCTGCGCGGTCACCCGCAGGTCCGCGACGTGGTCGTGACGGCCGTCTCCGACGGGGAGCACGACGACGTGCGGCTGGTCGGGTACGTGGTCGGTGAACCGGGCGCGGCGCAGGCACCGGCCGGGTTGTCCGCGTACGCGCGGCGGTTCCTGCCCGCGCACATGGTGCCGGCGGTCTTCGTGGCGCTGCCGCAGTTGCCCCGCACCTCTCGCGGCAAGCTGGACCTGCGCGCCCTGCCCCCGCCGCAGCGGGGTGCCGTCGCCGGCGCGCCGCCGGTCGCCCCGCGTACCCCGGTGGAGCGGGAACTGTCGGTGCTGGTGGCGGACCTGCTGGATCTACCCGACCCGGTCGGGGTCGCCGACAACTTCTTCGCCCTCGGCGGGCACTCCGTGAAGGCCACCCAGCTGATGGCCCGGATCTGGACGGCGTACGGGGTGGACCTGCCGGTCCGGACGCTCTTCGACGACCCGACCGTGGCCGGCCTGGCCGCGGCGGTCACCGCCGCCGGGGCCACCCGCACCGGCACGACGCCCGCAGGGGGCGACACCGGCGGGTACCTCGACACGTTGACCGACGACGACGTCGACGATCTGCTCGCCGGAATGGACCGGCCGTCGCGGTGGGACGGGTGAGCACGCCGGCCTGGCTGGCGGCGGTGCTCGCCGCGCTGGCCGAGGGCGACGACCCGACGCACTGGCGGCAGCGGGTGGACGTCGAACTCGACCGGCTCGCCGGTCGGGTGCCGGTGCGGGTGGTGTACGACACGGCCGCGCGGATGCTCGTCTCGACGCCGGGCGACGCCGGCCGGGTGGTCGGTGACCTGCTGCGGCGGGCGCTGGCCGGGGACCGGGCCGGGGTGGACCGGTGGCGCGACGCGCTGCGGCCCGCCCTGCGTGAGCTGTACGGGGCCGCCTACCCGTACGCCGAGGCCCGCACGGTCGCGTACGCCAACGCCCACGCCTACGCGACCGCGAACGGCTACCCCCCGCACGAGGTGGTCGCGTTCGCCGAGCAGTACGCCGACCTGAGCGCCGGGGCGGGCGTCGAGGCGTTCGCCGATGCCAACGCCGTCGCCAACGCCGACGCCCTGGCCGGTGCGCTGGCGCTGATGGACGGGGAGGCGTTCGCCCGGGCGTATCCCGCCGCACTGGTGCGCGCGTACACCCTGGCGGTGGCGAACCGGGCCGACGTGGCGGCGGCCCCGGACGTCCGTCGGGCGGCGTACGGACGGCTGGTCGGGGCGTTGACCGAAAGTCTGCGGGCGGTGCCGGACTGAGGTGGCGGGTCCTGCCCGTCGGTCCCTGGTCTGGGCCGGTCGACTGATCTAGTGTGGATCCACATTGGCCGATGTCAGATGGCGTGGCGAGCCGATGGGGACCCGAGGGGGCACCTGTGCCGCACGACAGCCCGACCCGTCTCCCTACTCCCGGTCGTGTCCCGCCGCCCCGCACACCCGCCGACATCGAGCGGTTGCCGGACCGGTCCGGTCTCCTGCCGCTGTCGTTCGCGCAGCGGCGGTTGTGGTTCCTGGAGCGGCTCGGCAGGGTCGGTCACGCCTACCACATGCCGCTGGCCCTCCAACTCGACGGCCGGCTCGACGGGGACGCGTTGCGGGCGGCCCTGGACGCCCTGGTGGCCCGGCACGAGGCGTTGCGTACCCGGATCGTCGGCGACGGTGACGAGGCGTTCCAGCAGATCGACCCGCCCGGGGTGGGGTTCCCGCTGCGCTACGACGATCTGACCGGGCACGCCGATGCCCCGGCCGCGCTGGCCCGGTTACAGCGGGAGGAGAGCACCGCCCGATTCGATCTGGCGGCCGGTCCGTTGTTCCGTGGCCGGCTGGTGGTCCTCGGCCCGGACCGGCACGTCTTGCTGCTGACGATGCACCACATCGTGTCCGACGGCTGGTCGCTGGGAATCCTCACCCGGGAACTCGGCGTCCTCTACGCCGCCCGTCACGACGGTCGTCCCGACCCGCTGCCACCCCTGCCCGTCCAGTACGCCGACTACGCCACCTGGCAACACCAATGGCTCACCGACGACACCCTCAAACACCAAGAAAACTACT
>NZ_JACGMO010000045.1:0-49844 GCF_015354745.1 Micromonospora sp. S-DT3-3-22 | reverse complement strand
GGGCCGGCGTCGCACAGGTCGGCGGCGGGCCGGGTGGCCCGAACGGCCCGAACGGGCCGGGGCGTGGCTACGGCGGTGGCGGCGGACGCGGACGCGGCCCGGGTGACCCGGACGCGATGGCGCGGGCGAAGCGGCGCAAGCGGATCAACCTGCTGATCGCCGGCTTCGCGGTCTTCATCATGCTCGCCGGCCTCGGCGTGGTCGGGTTCACCTACTACTCCACCACCGTGGTGCTGCCGAACCAGATCAAGCTGCCGCTCGCCACGACCATCTACGCGAGCGACAACAAGACGGTCATCGCCAAGGTCGGCGAGCAGAACCGCACCTTCGTCTCGATCAACCAGATCCCGCAGCACATGCGGGACGCGGTGGCGGCGGCGGAGGACAAGAACTTCTACGAGCACGCCGGTGTCGACTACAAGGGCATCGCCCGCGCCGCCTGGAACAACCTCTCCAACGGCGACAAGCAGGGTGCCTCGACGATCACCCAGCAGTACGCCCGCAACGCCTACGAGAACCTCCAGGACGACTCGTACGCGCGGAAGGTGAAGGAGGCGATCGTCGCCTCCAAGCTCAACGATCAGTTCACCAAGGAACAGATCATGGAGCACTACCTCAACACCATCTACTTCGGTCGCAACGCGTACGGCATCGAGGCGGCGGCGCAGACGTACTTCGGCAAGTCGGTCTCGAAGGTCGACGTGGCGGAAGCCGCCGTGCTCGCTGCGTTGATCAAGCAGCCGGAGCCGAGCAGCACGCACAAGGGCTTCGACCCGTCGATCAACCCCACCGACGCCAAGAGCCGCTGGGACTACGTCATCAAGAACATGATCGAGATGCGCTGGGTCGACGCCCCCGGCCGGCCGGCGCATCCGACGGAGTACCCGACGAAGACGTTGCAGACCCCCAAGGAATCCCGGTCGGGCGTCAAGTTCGGGGTCAACACCCCGATCGGCAACGTCATCAACTACGTGTCGGCGGAGATGCGGGAGAAGAAGCTCTGCACCGACAACGACGCGGAAGTGACCGAGCGTAAGCCGCGCTGTTCGGCGATGCTCCGCGAGGGTGGTTACCGGATCAGGACCACCATCGACAACAAGGTGCAGAAGGCCGTTACCAGCGCCGCCCAGCGCAGCACCAAGGGCTCCGAGCTGGACGGCGCCCGCAAGAACCTGATGGCCGCCGTGGTCTCCATCGACCCGCGCAACGGCCGGGTGCTCGGCTACTACGGCGGGGACGACGGCACCGGCACCGACTACGCCGGCACCAACACCGACACCAACGGCAACGTCACCGGTGGGCACTCGCCCGGCTCCAGCTTCAAGATCTACACGCTGGCGGCGGCGCTGGAGGCCGGCAAGTCCGTCGAGTCGCGCTGGAAGGGCCGGGCGTTCACCCCGGAGGGCGTGAAGTTCCGGGTCAGCAACGCCGGTACCGACAACCCCAGCTGTGGTGACTCCTGCACGCTACGGGAGTCGACGTTGAAGTCGTTGAACGTGCCGTTCTACCACGTCAGCCTGGACATCGGCCCCGACAAGATCGTCGACATGGCGGCCAAGGCCGGCGTCAGCATGATGTGGCAGACCAACGTGAGCCCGCCCAAGGGGCACGACCTGACCAAGGAGAAGGCCGCCGACCTGGCGCCCGACCCCTTCTACCACGTGGTCGCCTACGGTCAGTACCCGATCACCGTGCTCGACCACGCCAACGGCATCGCCACCTTCGCCAACAAGGGCATCTACAACAAGGCCCACTTCCTGATCTCCGCCGAGAAGCAGAACAAGGAGACCGGCAAGTGGGAGAAGCTCGGCGGCGAGCAGCTCAAGCCGCAGAAGCGGATCAACCCGGACGTGGTCGCCGACGTGACCGACGTGTTGGAGGCATACCCGGGCCGGATCAACCACACCCTGGCCGACGGCCGGAAGTCGACCGCCAAGACCGGTACCTGGGAGCTCAAGGAGGGCACCACCCAGAACGGTGACGCCTGGACCGTCGGGTACACCCCGCAGCTCGCCACCGCCGTCTGGGTGGGCAACAAGGGCAAGCGGGAAGCGATCAAGCTGAACAACGGCGACAACATCAGCGGTGCCACCATGCCCGGCGAGATCTGGGAACGGGTCATGAACGGCGCGCTCAAGGGCGAGGACAAGCTGGACTTCCCGCCGGCGGCGAACGTCGGCGACCCGGAGTCCGGCAACGGCACCCCGCCGCCGCCCCCGCCGCCGCCGCCGAACCCGAACGGCCAGAACTGCGCACCGACCGACCTGCAGTGCCTCCTCGGCGGTGGCAACCAGGGTGGGAACCAAGGCGGCAACCAGGGTGGGAACCAGGGGGGCAACCCCGGAGGTAACCAGGGCGGCAACCCGGGAGGTAACAACCCGGGCGGCAATCCGCTGACCCCGCCCAACCAGAACCTCCCCGGCCAGAACGGCGGGAACGGCGGCGGCCTGCTGCCGACCCCACGCGCCCGGGACTGAGCCGACCCCGTACCGACGAGCGTCTATGCCGCTGCCGGCGACCCGCAGACCTGCGGTCGCCGGCAGCGGCATGTCGCGGGTGGGATGGTCCGCGTCGGGCGAACGGAGTCCGCACCGCAACATGCTGCTCGTCCAGGAGCCATTCATAGGGCAGGATGCATTCTCATGAGCACCCAGCCGACGGCCGGCATCGACGACGCCGGGAGCAGCGACCACCCGTCCCGATCGGACGGCTTCGTCCGAGGCGCCTCCGAGGCGATCGGCGGACCGCTCGGCGACCACGCCGTCGCCCTCGACCGGCCCGCCGGCCGGGAGAGCCGGTTCTGGACGGCCGCCCGGATCGTGCTGGCCCTGGCGTGCCTGACCCTGGCCCTGCACTGGGTGCAGAAGGCGCCCTGCCAGAACGGCGCCTGGCAGAACAACATCCAGTACACCCGGATGTGCTACACCGACGTGCTGGCCCTCTACTACGCCGAGGGCCTGCACGAGGGCAAGGTCCCCTACCGGGACCACCCGGTCGAGTACCCGGTGCTCACCGGTTACATGATGGGCGCGCTCGGCCTGCCGGTGCACTCGCTCGGCGTCGACGACCCGACGATCAACCAGGGACGCTGGTTCTACAACGCCAACGCGTTGACCCTCGGCGCGCTCGCCGTCGCCACCGTCGGGGTGATCCTCGCGCTGCGCCGCCGACGACCGTGGGACGGGGCACTGTTCGCCCTGGCCCCGGCGCTGTTCCTCACCGCCACCGTCAACTGGGACTTCCTCGCCATCGGGCTGGCCGCCTTCGGGCTGGCCGCCTGGGCGAAACGACAACCCGCCCTGGCCGGCATCCTGCTCGGCCTCGGCGGCGCGGCGAAGATGTGGCCGCTGTTCCTGCTCGGCCCGATCCTGATCCTCGGCCTGCGCGCCGGTCGGCTACGGGCCGCGCTCACCGCCGTCGCCACCGGCCTGGTCGCGCTGGTCGCGGTGAACCTGCCGGCGGCGATCCGCTACCCCGACAACTGGGGACGGTTCTTCGAGCTGAACACCACCCGGCCCATCGACTGGGGCACGCTCTGGTACATCGGGCGGTACCTCGACGGCAAGGTGAACACCGGCGGCCCCGGCGACCAGGGCCCGTTCCAGTGGCTGAACGCCAACATCCCGACCCTCAACAACCTGTCGTACGCCCTGTTCGGGCTGGCCTGCATCGGCGTGGCCGTACTGGCCCTGCGGGCACCCCGACGGCCCCGGCTGGCCCAGCTCGCGTTCCTGGTGGTGGCCGCCTTCCTGATCTTCAGCAAGGTCTGGTCGCAGCAGTTCGTGCTCTGGCTGCTGCCGCTGGCGGTGCTCGCCCGTCCCCGCTGGGGTGCCTTCCTCGCCTGGCAGTTCGCCGAGGTGTGCTACTTCGTCGCCTTCTACGGCGAACTGCTCGGCTCGGCCACCAGCCGACCGGTCTTCCCCGAGGGGGTCTTCGTGCTGGCCTCGTCGCTGCGGCTCGGCACGGTGGTGGTGCTCTGCGTCCTGATCGTCAAGGACATCCTGCACCCGGAGCGGGACGCGGTCCGCCAGACCTACCTCGACGACCCGGACGGCGGCGTGCTCGACGGCGCCCCCGACGCCCCCTGGCTGTCCAAACTCCGCCGCAAGGCCCCCCCCCCCGAACCGGAACCAGCCCCCACCCCCGCCTGAAACCACTCAACCCCCGCCGCAACCCCGACCTCAGAGACGGAACACCACGGCGTTGCCGACCTGCTGACGGGTGATGCCCAACTGCTCGACCGGCGCGTCCACGGTCACCTCCCACGGCGTACCGACGATCTGGTCCCGCAGCACCACCACGTTGCGGACGCCGAGGGTACGCAGGTAGTCGACGCTGGTCTGGTCGGGGAAGGCCGCCGACACCCGGCGTACGTCGTCGAGCTGCTTCGGGGTGAAGCCGCTGCCCCCGTTGACCACCTGCTGGAAGCGGGTGGTCGACCAGAGCATCACCGGCTGGTCCTGGTTCTGGCCGCTGGGCAGCACCAGCAGCGGACCGTCCACCGTGCGCATGGCCACCGGCTGCTCGGGCACCACCGGGTGCGGCGTGTTGTTCAGCCCCTCCACCAGCACCAGCAGCAGCGGCAGCAGGGTGACCGCCCGCAGCCACGGCGACGGCCGGGCGGGCACCCGGTCGGCGCTGATCTCGCGTACCCGCCGGGCGAAGGCGCTCACCGCACCGGCCGCGAGCAGGCCGAGCAGCAGCGTCGTCCAGAGCATCATCCGCCCCGGCGTACGCAGCCCGTTGAACCCGGGCAGGTGCTCGAACAGCGGGGCGTAGGTGAAGGTGCCGTCGAAGAACCGGGTCCCCATCGCGAGCACCATGGTGACGATCACCCCGGCGAGCATCAGCAGCCGGTGCCGCAGCCGCCACACCGAGAAGAAGAGCCCACCGGCCGCCAGCGCGTACAGCACGAAGCCCGGCAGGAGGGTCATCTCCGGGTGCCAGGGCAGCGCGGCCCGCGCCCCCTCGTGCAGCCCGCCCCAGATCCACGACTCGGCGGGCGCGGTGAAGAAACCGCTGGCCGGTGGCGAGTAGACGCCGATGTCGCCGAGCGTGCGTTCCGCGTTCGGATGCAGCTCGGCGACCTTGAAGTACGGCACCGCCAGCAGTGAGCCTACCGCGGCGAAGAGCAGCCCGCCGACCAGGTCGGCGACGAACAACCGACGACCGAAGGGCCGCCGCACGCGTCGCCGCCGCCAGAACCACACCGCCGCCGAGACCAGCAGGGTCAGCGCGAGGACGTACGCGAAGACCAGGCCGATGCCGAAGCCCAGGCTGAGCTGCCAGGCGGCCACCACCCACCCGGCGTACGCCCAGCCGACCCGGCGGCGTTCGGGGCGGTAGCCGTGCCGCAGTGACCAGCCGTGGCCCCGGGCCAGCATGGCCAGCGCCAGCGGGATACCGCCGTTGGAGACGATGTGCAGGTGCCCCGCCTGGGCGAGCAGCCACGGCGCGTACGTGTAGCTGACCCCGGCGACCGCCGAACCGATCCGGCCCGCACCCAACTGCCGGGCCAGCACGTACGCCCCGAAGGTGGCCATCGCGTGGGCCAGCACGAACATGATGTTGTAGCGGAGCACGGCGGCGTCCGGGCCGGTGCCGAGCAGGCCGGCCGGGGCGTACCCGAGCAGCATGTCGGAGAATGCGAAGCTCCACGGTTCCGGGAAGAACGTGTTGGACTGGAACAGCTGCCCCGGATTGGTCCGCAGGGCGTGCCCGGACCAGGCCATCTGCCACGCCTGGAGGCTCGGGTCCCAGTAGTCCTGGGGGAGCGTGTAGCGCGGGTAGCGCAGGGTCGGCCAGGTCAGCCCCACGGCGAGGGCGAGCGAGGCGAGGGCGGCGAGCGTCCACTCGTGCACCAGGAACCGGCCGGTGGCGCGGACGGCCCGCCCGGGGCGGCCGGGCACCGGCTCCGGCGCGGGCGCGAACGAGGTCCACGGATCTGCCTCGGCGGCCGGCTCCGGCTGCTCCGCTCCGCCCCCGGCCGGCTCGTCGCCCCGGCCCTTCCCGGCCTCGTCCTTCCCGGCCTCGTCCTTCCCGGCCTCGTCCTTCCCGGCCTCGTCCTTTTCGGCCCTGCTTCTGCGGAACGTGTCCTTCCAGGTCCGGCGCTTGCCGGTCCGGTCAGGCGTCGTGCCGGCCTGGTCGGCCGCTACCACGGTCGCCGCGGCCTTTTCCACAGTCGTCCCCGCCGGCTGGGCTTCCGCCCCGGCCGGCCCAGCCTCAGCCTCAGCCCCGGCCTTCCCGCCCCCGGCCCGGCTCTCGGCGGATACCTGACCACCCTTGGCGGGCGCCGCGCCGGCTCCGCCGGGCCCCGCGCCCGATCCGGCGGGTTCCGCGCCGGTCCCGGCGGGTTTCGGGTCGGGTCCGGCGGGCGGGGGCGGGTCGGTCCTGCCCGGCTTCGAGCTGTCCCGCGCGTCGGACGCCGTCCGGTCCTGCGGCGACCCGGCCCCACCCCCGGGGGTGGCTTCCGTGCCGCCGGGCTGCCGTGGGGGCTGGCTGCCGCCCGTCGCGTTGGTGGTCATCGGAGTTCAGTTCCCCGTGCCGAGCTGCTCGCGGAGGAAGGTGATGTCCGCGCCCTGGCCCGTCGCCCCGCCGGGGGTCTCCACGATGACCGGTGCGTCGGCCGCCCGGATCACCGCCACCAGCAGCTCCGGGTCGATGGTGCCGCCGTCGAGGTTGTCGTGCCGGTCCTGCCCGGAGTTGAACCCGCCCTTGGAGTTGTTCGCGTGCACCAGGTCGATCCGGCCGGTGATCGCCTTGACCCGGTCGACCAGGTCGAGCAGTTCCTCGCCACCGGCGTACGCGTGGCAGGTGTCGAGACAGAAGCCCACCTCGTAGTCACCGAGGGCGTCCCAGAGCCGGGCCAGCGCGTCGAGCCGTCGGGCGCAGGCGTTGTCGCCACCGGCGGTGTTCTCGATCAGGACCGGGACGGGGAAGCCACCGGCGTCGGCGGCGTACGCGAAGGTCTTGCGCCAGTTGTCGAAGCCGACGGCGAGGTCGTCACCGGCGTTGACGTGGCCGCCGTGCACGATCAGCCCCCGGGCGTCGAGCTGCGCCGCCGCGGTGGCGTGGCCCAGCAGGAGCTTGCGGCTGGGGATGCGGATGCGGTTGTTGAGGGTGGCCACGTTGATGACGTACGGGGCGTGGACGTAGATGTCCACCTCGGCGGCGCGCAGCCGGTCGGCGTCCTCCCGGGGTTTCGGGGCCTTCCAGCCCTGCGGGTCGGAGAGGAAGAACTGCACCGCCTCGGCGGCGCGGGTGGCCGCCTCCGCCAACGGGTCGGCCTGGTCGACGTGGGCTCCGATACGCATGCAGGCGAGCCTACGTCCCGCCCCCGACGTGCGAGGGGTGACGGTCGTGGGCAAGTCGCGCCCGTCCGCCCCCGCGCGGGGCGTGCGGCGTCACCGGTCGGGGCCGGCGATCGTTGAGGGGAGTGGAACAGCCGGACGAATAGTTTCAATTCGGCTATCACGTGACGATCGCCGTTGTATCGTCAGATAACAACAGGATGAAGCTCCGCGGGGTGTCCTCGATCCAACCTCATCGGTGTGGTCGTTCCTCCCCAGGTCCCACCCAAGGAATGCGGACGGGACGCCCCGCGGCCCCGTGGACAGGGGTCCGCCGTCGGCCTTCGGGTGTCGCGGCGGGCCCCTGTCGTCTCCGCCCGCCCCTGCGTCGACCGCCCGGGTCGACCTGCCCGGGGGTGATCGTCGGGACCGGGTATCCTGGTCCGGTTGTCCGCGTCCGGCCGGGTTCCCCCGGCGTGGGGCGGGCACGACGCACGACCTCCTGCCACGGAAGGACCGTGGCCGCCTAGCCCACAGGAGGTGAGCTCGTCTTGCGTCACTACGAAGTCATGGTGATCCTCGATCCCAGTCTCGAGGAGCGCACCGTCGCCCCGTCGCTCGACACGTACCTGAACGTGATCCGGACCGCGGGTGGCTCGGTGGAGAAGACCGACGTGTGGGGCCGCCGGCGCCTCGCGTACGAGATCAACAAGAAGGCCGAGGGCATCTACGCCGTCGTCGACCTTCAGGCGACGCCGGAGGCGGTGGCCGAACTCGACCGCCAGCTGCGGCTGAACGAGTCCGTGCTGCGCACCAAGGTCATCCGGCCGGAGATGCGCTAAGCATTCAACCCGGTTCGCCCGGATCAGCCTCATCGGAGATGTCGCACGGTTCTGAGAACCTGTACGACGCAACGATGAGTGCGCGAGGAGATGGTCATGGCAGGAGACACCACCATCACGGTCATCGGCAATCTGACCGATGACCCCGAGTTGCGGTTCACCCCGTCCGGTGCGGCGGTCGCCAAGTTCCGGGTCGCTTCGACGCCCCGGTTCATGGACAGGACCACCAACGAATGGAAGGACGGCGAGCCGCTCTTCCTGGCCTGCACCGTGTGGCGGCAGGCGGCGGAGCACGTCGCCGAGTCGCTCCAGCGCGGCGCCCGCGTGATCGTCTCGGGACGGCTGCGCCAGCGGTCGTACGAGACCCGCGAGGGCGAGAAGCGCACCGTCATCGAGCTTGAGGTCGACGAGATCGGCCCGTCGCTGCGCTACGCCACGGCGAAGGTGCAGAAGATGTCGCGCTCCGGTGGCGGCGGTGGTGGCTTCGGCTCCGGTGGCGGTGGCAACCAGGGCGGCGGCGGAGGCAACTTCGACGACCCCTGGGCGTCTGCTGCTCCGGCCCCCTCCTCCCGCGGTGGTTCGGGCGGCAACTTCGACGAGGAGCCTCCGTTCTAATGGCGCCGAGCGCCCGCGATCGCAAACCAGGAGCACGTGCAATGGCCAAGGCTGCGGCACTTCGCAAGCCGAAGAAGAAGGTGAACCCGCTCGACAAGGACGGGATCACCTATATCGATTACAAGGACACCGCGCTGCTGCGCAAGTTCATCTCCGACCGCGGCAAGATCCGCGCTCGGCGGGTGACCGGGGTCACCTCCCAGCAGCAGCGGCAGATCGCCCGTGCGGTCAAGAACGCCCGCGAGATGGCGCTTCTGCCGTACACCGCCACGGCCCGCTGAGAGGAGGCACCGACATGAAGATCATCCTGACCCAGGAAGTTTCCGGTCTCGGTGCCCCCGGCGACATCGTCGAGGTCAAGAACGGCTACGGCCGTAACTACCTGCTGCCGCAGGGCTTCGCGATCAGCTGGACCAAGGGTGCGGAGAAGCAGGTCACGGTCATCAAGCGGGCCCGCTCGGCCCGGGAGATCCGCGACCTCGGCCACGCCAACGAGGTCAAGGGCCAGCTCGAAGGTCTCAAGGTCAGCCTGAAGGTCCGCGCCGGTGACGGCGGTCGGCTCTTCGGCTCGGTCACCCCGGCCGAGGTCATCGACGCCGTCAAGGCGGCCGGTGGCCCGGTCCTCGACCGTCGTCGGCTGGAGATGCCCGGTCACATCAAGTCGACCGGCTCCTACCCGGTGAAGATCAAGCTGCACCCCGAGGTGTCCGCCACGTTCGACCTCAACGTCGTCCAGGGCTGACCTCAAGCACCAGGCAACATCCGTAGTGGCCCGCACCGGCTCCGGTGCGGGCCACTACGCACTTCCCACGAGGACGTCGCACACCGGCCGGGCCGGCTGTCGTACGCCGGTCAGCCGATCGGCTGACCGGTGATCGCGCTGATCATCACGGTGGACAGGCCACCACCGACCACCGCCGCCGCCAGCGCCACCGTCGCCGGCCGCCAGGTCGTCCCGACCCGGCGCAACAGCACCGCCACCACCAGACTGCTCAGCAACGACAGGCCGAACCGGGGACCACCCGCGACCAGCGAACCCAGCGCGTGCGCCCGGGGCGGCTCGCACCCGCCACCGCTGATGTCGGTGACACAACCGGCCGGCGGCTGACCGTCCAGGGTCAACAGCCACAGGAACACCAACACCGCCGGCACCAGGTAACAGGCTGCGGTGTAGACCAACGGACGCAGCGGACCACCCGGGTCCGGGTCGAGCAGATCGTCCTCCAGGCGACGGTTCCACGAGCCGGCACCCACCGAGCCGATCCGCTCCCGCAGCGAGGACGGTGCCGCCGCCCGCCCGGACACCGGCTCGGCCCGACGGCGAGGGGCCGCCCGGGGGCGCGGCGCGGTGTAACCCACCACCGGCGACCGGGGCGCCGAGGTCGGCGGGTCCATCCAGCGGGGATCGTCGCCCGCCAGGCGGGTACCCGACCAGAAACCCTCCGGCTGCTCACCCCACGGCCAACCCTCACCGGTGACCGGCTGCGACGACCGGGGCGGCACCGACCGCTCCCACCGGTCCACGTCGCCCGCGTCCCGCTGGTCGATCCCACCCCGGTCCCACGGGCCGACGTCGTCGCGGCCCGGGCGGTCGACCCGGCCCGGGTCCCGGCCGTCCCACCCGTCACGGTCCGTGGTCACCGGACCCCACCGGCCGACGTCCGTCCGGTCCCACTGGGCGGTGTCGGTGAACCGGTCCCACTGGCCGGTGCTGTCGCTCTGCCCCCACCGCGACGACCCGCCGAGGCGGTCCCACCGGTCGTCGGTGGCGGGACTCTGCCAGCCGTGCACGCCGGAGGCGTCCCACGGGTCCACCGCCGGGCGGTACTCCGGTTCCGGCTCGGCCGACCGGCTCCACGGGTCGGCCGCCGGGCGGCTCGCCGGGTCGGTCAGGGGCCGGGCCCACGACTCGTCGGTGTTGCGTCGCCGACGGCGGGGCGGCTGCTCGGGCACGGCCTCCACGGGCAGGTCGGAATCGTCACCGCCGGACCAGATCACCTCCGGACGGCGGGACGACGCCCGGCGCGGACGGGCCGTCGGGGCCGCCCCGGAAACCGGCTCACCCTCGTCGGCGTCCGCCCGCCGGCTCCCGACGTACCCCTGCTCCTGCTGGGGACGGTCGAAGGTCCACTCCCGGGTGTGGTCGTCGGACCCGGGGCCCGCGCCGATCGCCCGTGCCTCCCGGCGTTCGCTCTCCCGCCGCCGCCGGGCCGCCCGCCGGCCCACCCCGGTGGCCCGGCGGGTGTCGTCCTCGTCGTCGTCCGGGGCGGCGTGCCGGCCCCGGCCGTCGGCGTGCGCGATGCCCGACTCGACCGCCCAGCGCGGCAGGTAGGCGTCGACAGGTTCCTGCTGGCCACGCTCGACCGCCCGACGCCGACTCGGCGTACGGTAGCGGTCCGTCGAGGAGTATGAATCCGACGGAACCGGGTCGCCGAGGTCGTCCCACGGGGCGATCGGCTGACGCGCGCGCGGGCTGCCCTCCCCGCGCTCCCAGTCCCGGTAACTCACGGCCGGAGCGTGACCCTTCTCAACCGAAAGTGCAATCCGCTGTCCAGGTGTAGCCGTTTCGCAGAGATAGTACGGGAAGACCGACCCAAGAGCCTTACCGGAAAATATTCGTCCACAGGGTGTGGATAGTGAACTAGCAGCTCACAGCGCTGGGGCTCAGAATTCCCCCACAGTTTTCCACAGGCTGTGCACACGCTGCGCACATGGTTGTCCACGCGCGTCCACAGGTTGTCCCGAGGCTCGTCCACCGCGCCGGTTGAGGGTCTGACCTCGGGGTCCGTATCGTGGGGCACCGACCGGTCGCGCGATGGCCCCCCGATCGACCTGACCGGACGGTGTCACCGCCGGCGTACCGCCGGGGCAACCGCGACGCTGTGGAGGGGGAACCGTGTCGATCACCGACGACATGCGGGCGGAGCCCCGGGTCGCGGGGCAGTCGTCCGCCCCGCCGCCCCGCGACGGCCAGTTCGACAAGACCCCACCACAGGACGTCGCCGCCGAGCAGTGCGTCCTCGGCGGCATGCTGCTCTCCAAGGACGCGATCGCCGACGTCGTCGAGATCCTCAAGTCCACCGACTTCTACCGGCCCGTCCACGCCACCATCTTCGACGCGATCCTCGACATCTACGGTCGCGGTGAGCCGGCCGACGGCATCACCGTCGCGGCGGCCCTCGCCGACTCCGGCGACCTCGCCCGCGTCGGCGGTGCCCCCTACCTGCACACCTGCATGGCGGCCGTGCCGACCGCGGCGAACGCCTCCTACTACGCCCGGATCGTCGGCGAACGCGCCGTGCTGCGCCGCCTGGTCGAGGCGGGCACCCGGATCGTGCAGCTCGGCTACGGCACCGCCGCCGGTGGCAGCCGGGACGTCGACGACGTCGTCGACCTGGCCCAGCAGGCGGTCTACGAGATCACCGAACGGCGGGTCAGCGAGGACTTCGCGGTGCTCGCCGACATGCTCCAGCCCACCCTGGACGAGATCGAGGCGGTCGGCGCGCAGGGCGGCGTGATGACCGGGGTGCCGACCGGCTTCACCGACCTGGACCGGCTGCTCAACGGCCTGCACCCGGGTCAGCTCATCATCGTGGCCGGCCGTCCCGGTCTCGGTAAGGCGCTGGCGCTCGACACGCCGCTGCCCACCCCCGACGGCTGGACCACCATGGGTGAGGTCGCGGTCGGTGACCGGCTGCTCGCCGCGGACGGCACACCGACCACGGTCACCGCCGCCTTCGCCGTGCGGCACGGGCGACCCTGCTACGAGGTCGAGTTCTCCGACGGCAGCGTGATCGTCGCCGACGCCGAGCACCTGTGGCGGACCACCACCCGGACGCGCACCCGTGCACCGGTAGGCGCAGCTCAGGGCGCTGCCGAGGCCGGCGACGGCGAGGCTGTGCGCACCACGGAGCAGATCGCGGCGACGCTGCGTACCGGGCCCGGGGGACGACCCCGGCACGCCGTCGCCACCTGCGCCCCCCTGCAACTGCCCGAGCGGGCGGTGCCCATCCCCCCGTACGGCCTGGGTGGCTGGCTCGGCGACGGCCGGGCCGACCCGGGGCACCTGGCCGGGTCCTTCCTGGCGACGCTGCGGGAGATCGGTGTCCTCGCGGACAAGCACATCCCCCGCGACTACCTGCGCGGCTCCGAGGCGCAACGTCGGGCGCTGCTCGCCGGGCTGATGGACACCGCCGGCACCCTCACCCCGACCGGCGAGCACCGGTACACCTCGACCTCGCGGCGGCTGGCCGGCGACGTGCGCGAACTCGTGGTGGGTCTCGGCTACCGGTGCACGCTGACCGAGCGGCCGGCGCAGGGTCGGACCGGGACGACGTACACGGTCGCCTTCGCCACCCCGGACGCCGTCTTCCGCCGGGAACCCAGGGCGTCCGCCGAGGCCGTCCGCCCGCGCACCGACCCGGGCGTCCGGTACGTGGTGGACGTCCGGCCGGTGGCGAGCGTGCCGGTGCGGTGCGTGACCGTCGACAACCCGGACCACCTCTACCTGGCCGGCCGGTCGATGATCCCCACCCACAACAGCACGGCCAGCATGGACTTCGCCCGCAACGCGGCGATCCGGGCCAACCAGGCCGCCGCCATCTTCTCGCTGGAAATGAGCAAGGTCGAGATCGTCATGCGGCTCCTCTCGGCCGAGGCGCGGGTTCCGCTGCACGTGCTGCGCAGCGGGCAGCTCTCCGACGACGACTGGACCAAGCTGGCCCGCTGCATGGGTGAGATCAGCGAGGCGCCGCTGTTCGTGGACGACACCCCGAGCATGAACCTGATGGAGATCCGGGCGAAGGCGCGGCGGCTCAAGCAGAAGCACGACCTCAAGATGATCGTCGTCGACTACCTCCAGCTGATGACCTCACCGAAGCGCACCGAGAGCCGTCAGCAGGAGGTCGCGGACCTGTCCCGTGGCCTGAAGCTGCTGGCCAAGGAGGTCGAGTGCCCGGTGATCGCGGTGAGCCAGCTCAACCGTGGCCCGGAGCAACGCACCGACAAGCGACCCCAATTGTCCGATTTGCGCGAATCTGGCTCGATCGAGCAAGATGCTGACGTCGTCATCCTGTTGCACCGCGACGACTACTACGACAAGGAGTCGCCGCGCGCCGGGGAGGCGGACTTCATAATTGCCAAGCACAGAAATGGTCCGACCGACAGCATAACGGTCGCGGCGCAGCTCCATCTCTCTCGATTCGTCGATATGGCCATCGGGTGACCGATGTCGGGACGCAACTCGCGGCGGAGCGACGACGAGACGTGGTCGCGCGTGCGGAGAGCGGGGAGAGCATCACGAGTATCGCCGTACGTCATGGGGTGACAAGGCAGGCGATCCGGGGGATGCTCCGTCGTTGTGGCGTACCTGCACGTCGAACTGGGAAGCTGACGGACGCGCAGCGGGAGGAAGTGATAAACCGATTTCTCGACGGAGTGGATCTCGGACAGATCGCCACCGATTTCAGTGTCACGGTTCCGGCTGTCCGCGGCCTGATCTCCCGTCGAGGAATCAAGATTCCCTCAGTCTCACAGGGCCTGCGGCACGAGGCCTTCGACAGCCTGACGCCTGATGCTTGCTACTGGATCGGATTTCTGTTCGCTGACGGATGCGTCAGCTACCGGCCAGGTCACATACCGCAGATATCGATAGGACTGGCTGAGCGAGACCGAGGGCAGTTGGTCGCGCTGCGGGATTACCTGGGCTGTGGTAACAGCATCTCCCAAACAAATCCGACCCAAGGTTCGTGCCAGTTCTCCGTGCGGTCGCGGAGCTTGGCGGACCGGCTCATTGAATTGGGTAGGTACGGTGATTCCATCGACGAGCGGTTGGTTGTCTCGCGCGACTTCTGGCGTGGTGTCGTCGATGGTGACGGCTCGCTGGGGATCTACAAAAGGGCAGCCCCGAGTGGTCGGACTTTCGCTCAGTTCAAGGTGGTCGGAAGGCGGCATGTCATGACCGCATTCGTTGCTTTCCTCGAAAGGAACGGCATCAGGGGTCTGTCGGTGCGTCCACACAAGAGCATCTGCGCTGTCGGAACCACCTGCGGGCCGGCTGAGAGGATAGCCTCCCTGCTCTACCTTAACGCCGAACCGGCGCTGGCGCGGAAGGCGGAAATTGCCGCACGGATGATCGTCCGGCAGCGATAGCGCGTTAATTCCGTGCGCGCCGAGGTCAGCCGAGCAGCGGGAACCAGCCGGCGGCCTCGCCCAGCGCCACCCGGTCCCGGTCGGTCAGCGGCTCCCGACCGGTGGCCCTGCCCAGGTACGTCAGGTCGTCCCAGTCGGCGGGCCGGACGGTGTCGTCGCTGAGCAGGCCGTCCATCGTGGCGACCGCGACCGCGACGGCCAGCGGACCGGGCGGCGGCGCGGCGGGCAGGTCGTGCACCAGATCGAGGTGGTGCACGACGGCCTCGGTGGTCAGCGTGGCCAGGAAGTCGGGCACCCGCAGCACGTGCCCCTGGGTGGTGACGTGGCCCTGCGGGTCGGCGGCCCCCGCCGCGCGTACGGCGGCTGGGGCGGTGTCGGCCCAGATCCGGACCACGCCGGTGGGCCGGTCGAAGGCGGCGGCCGAGCGGCGGACCCACCACGCGTGCCGGGCCGCGGCGTCGGGATCGCCACCCGCCGGGAACGACCGCCAGTAGCTGACGTCGTCGGTGTCGGCCGGGCCGTCGGCGGGGCCGGCCAGGGTGACCAGCGCCCGCTGGGCGTCGCCGAGCAGGTGGAAGAGCAGGTCGGCGACGACCCAGCCGCGACACCGGGTGGGGCGTTGCAGGGCGTCGTCGTCGAGGTCGGCGACCACCCGGGTGATGCCGTCGTAGGCCTGCGCCAACGCGGTGTGCTGCCGGACGAACGTCATGCCGTGCAGCGTCGCACGCCCGGCGCGGCCCGGCATCCGGACCCGGAACCCGCCGGCCGGAACCCCGGGCGGGCGGCGGCGGGACCGGGCCGGGCGCGGGAGGGCCCGGCCCGGCCGTCGACGGAACCGGTCAGCCGAACATCTCGTCGAGGAAACCCTTGTGCTTCTTGCGCTTGTAGTGGCCGTGGTAGCCGTGGTGCTGCGGGTGGCCGTAGCCACCGTGGCCGCCGTACGCGGGCTGCGGCGGGTAACCCGGCGGGGGCGGGGGCGGCGGCACGGCACCGTAGCCCGGCTGGTGGCTCGGGGCGGGCGGCGGCGGGGGCGGGGGTGGATACCCGCCCGGCACCTGGACGTGCTGCTGACCGGGGACGGCTCCGGGCTGACCGGGTGCGGCCGCACTGCGCTGCCGGTTCCAGTTCGCCTCGGCCTCGAACAGCTTTTCGAGTTCGCCGCGGTCCAGGAAGATTCCCCGGCACTCGCCGCACTGGTCGATGACGACTCCGCTGCGCTCGTACTGGCGCATATCTCCGCGACACTTGGGACAGGTGAGCTGCATCGTTCGACGGTACCCGGTCGGCGCAGCATTCAGGCGGTGGCGATCAGCGCCGAGGTCACCTCGTCGTCGTCGACCTCGTGGAAGTCGTCGTAGTAGGCGCTGACCGCGGTGAAGTCGACCGGGTGCTGCGGGCAGACCACCTCGTCGGCTTCGGCGGCGAGCATCTCGTACGCCTGCTGCGCGCCGACCGGCACCGCGACGACGACCCGTCGGGCGCCGAGCCGCCGGGCGACCTGCACGGCGGCGCGGGCGGTCGCACCGGTGGCCAGCCCGTCGTCGACGATCAGGGCGGTACGTCCGGTCAGGTCGAGCGGGGGTCGACCGTGCCGGTAACGGGCCTCCCGGCGGTCGAGTTCGGTCTGTTCACGGCGTTGCACCTCGGCGCGGTCGGCCGGGTCGAGCGGGGCGGCGACCTGGTCGTTGAGGACCCGGACGCCGCCGGGGCCGAGCGCGCCGAAGGCCACCTCGGGTGCCCGGGGCAGACCGAGCTTGCGGACCACCAGCACGTCGAGCGGTACGCCGAGCCGGTCGGCGACGACCCGGGCCACGGGCACCCCGCCGCGTACCAGGCCCAGCACGACGACGTCGGGCTGACCGGCCAGCGCGGTGAGCCGTTCGGCGAGTCGCCGGCCGGCGTCGGCGCGGTCGCGGTAGCTGCTCATGTCCTCAGGTCTACGCCGTCCGGGCGGGGTGCGGCGGGAAGTCGGCGGAACCGGTGCCGGGCGGGTGGCGAGGGCGGAGGCCCAGACCAGCAGGGCGATCGGGTAGAGCAGGTAGCCGAAGCGGGTGGTCGGCATCAGCAGGATCGCGGCGAGCAGGCCGTACCCGCAGATCAGTGCGGTGGCGGCGGCGGTGCGGGGCGGGCGGCGGACGAGCCGGACGGTGATCGCGCCGCCGACGGCGGCGAGCAGCGTGGCGGCGACGACCCGGCCGCCGGGCAGGGCGGTGGCGATCAGGTGACCGGGGAACGGGGACTGGGCGGGGCTGGTGACCTGGCCGTGGCCGAGCGGGAAGCGGAGCACGTTCTCCACCAGCGCGTCCCGGTCGACCAGCAGGGCGGGGAGCAGGGCGAGGGCGGGTAGCCCGAGCGCGCCGGCCGCCACCCGCAGCCCGGCCCGTCGGGTCGCCCCCCAGAAGATCAGGACCAGCGCGACCGGCCAGGCGAACAGTTTCAACGCGCCGGCCAGCCCGACGGCCAGCCCCGCGCTACCGGGGCGACCGGTGGCGGCGAACGCCAGCGCCAGCAGGCAGAGCGCGAGTACGGGCAGATCGTCGCCGCCGGTGGCGAGGGTGAGGGCGCAGATCGGCAGGACGGTGGCCGCCTGCACGCCGCGTAGCACCGCCGGCGCCCCGGGTGCTCCGCCGGTGGTCGGGGCGGAACGGCGCAGCACCATCACGGCCCACGCCAGGGCTGCGGCGGTGACCAGCGCGAACCAGACGCGGGAGTCGGTCCACCAGGTGTCGGCGGCGGCCCGGGGCAGCCCGAACAACGCCATCCCCGGCTGGTAGGGGGTGTAGCCGAGCAGCCGTTCGTCGGCGGGCAACGCGGCGATGGCGTCCGACCCGAGGTAGGGGGTGCCGTGCTCGGCGAGCCGGATGCCGGCCTGCTCGACCACCACCACCTCCTCCTGGGCCCGGTCGGTGCGCCCGGCGGCCCGTTGCCCGGCCTGCACGATCAGCGGGAGCAGGGCGGTGCCGGCCCAGGCGAGGCCGGTGACCACCGCGCGGGCGGTGGTGCCGGCCAGCCGGGGACGGTGGCGGCGGAGGAGGAACTGGGCGGCGACCAGGACCGTCGCGGCGAGGTAGCCGACGGCGGCGATGCCGCCCCAGGCCCGGTGCGGCGGCAGGGTGGAGGTGACGGCGGTGACGGCGGCGAAGATCGCGGAGAGCAGGTAGAGGCCGAGATCGAGGGCGAGTCCACCGGCGGCGGTGTCGACGGCCCGGCAGCGGCGGGCGGCACGGTCGGCGGCGGTCACGCCGGCAAGTGTGGCAGACCCGTCGAACGGTTCCGGGCGGGCTGGCGGCGGCCGGGGGTGCTGAGTCGGATGACCGCGCCGGTGTCGTGCAGCGGGGTGGCGAGACTGCCGGGGCGGCCACCGGAGCCGCGTTGCAGTGCGGCGAGGAGCGCGCCGGCCGGCAGCGGGCGGGCGAACAGGTGTCCCTGGCCGGCGGCGCAGCCGAGCGACCACAGGGCCCGGCGCTGCGGTTCGCTCTCCACGCCCTCGGCGACGACGGCCAGGTCGAGGCTGCGGCCGAGGTCGAGGGTGGAGCGGATGACGGCCGCCGCCTCGGCCGAACTCTCCATCGCGGTGACGAAGCTGCGGTCGATCTTCAGCTCGTGCACGGGGATGCGGGAGAGCAGGGAGAGCGATGAGTAGCCGGTGCCGAAGTCGTCCAGGGCGAGCCGGATGCCGGAGTCGCGCAGCCGGTTGAGCACCCGGTCGACCACGTCGAGCTGGCTGAGGGTGAGCGTCTCGGTCAGCTCCAGGACGAGCCGGTCCGGGGGGAAGTCGTGGGCCTGGAGCCGGGCCAGCACCGCGCCGGGGAACCGGGCGTCGAGCAGGCTGCGGGGTGAGACGTTGACCGAGACCGGCAGGTCGAAGCCGGCGGTCCGCCAGCTGACGGCGGCGACGAGCGCCTGGTCGAGGATGGCCTCGGCGAACGCGGGGAGCATGCCGGAGCGTTCCACCGCCTCGATGAAACGCAGCGGGTCGATCACCCCGTGCCGGGGGTGGTGCCAGCGGGCCAGCGCCTCGGCCCCGGTCACCTCACCGGTGCCCAGGTCGACGATGGGCTGGAAGTTGACGGTGAACTCGTGGTCGGCCACCGCGCGGGGCAGCTCACCGCCGAGGGTGAGCCGGCGCAGGTCGGCGGTGTCCCGGGTGGGGGCGTACGTGGCGATCCGTTGGCCGGCCCGCTTGGCCTGGTACATGGCGACGTCGGCGCGGCGTAGCAGTTCGGGCATGCCGCCGGTGGCGGGGGCCGCGGCGATGCCACCGCTGGCCTCCACGCTGATCCGCATGCCGTCCACGTCGATCGGTTCGTGCAGGGCGCCGAGCAGGGTTTCGGCCCGGTGGGCGGCGATGGCGGGGGCGGGCAGGTTGCGCATCAGCACGGCGAATTCGTCGCCGCCGAGGCGGGCGACCAGGTCCTCGTCGCGGGCGGCGGCGCGCAGCCGGTCGGCGACCTGCATCAGCACCTGGTCACCGGCGGCGTGGCCGAGGGTGTCGTTGACCTCCTTGAAGTGGTTGAGGTCGATCAGGACGAGGGCGGTCACCCCCTCGGCGTGCCGGGTGCCGAGCTGTTCGGTGCCCCGGTCGAGCAGTTGCCGGCGGTTGGCCAGGCCGGTGAGCGCGTCGTGGCTGGCGGCGTGGGCGTGTTCGTCGGCGACCCGGGCGAGTTCGGCGTACGCCTGGGCGTTGCGGACGGCCGTGCACAGCGCGGAGGCGAAGGTGCGCAGGGTGTACTGCTCGCGTTCGCTGAGCCGGACCGGCCCACGGAACCGCAGCCGCAGGATGCCGACGTCGACGGTGCGGTCGTGGCCTTCGAGGCGGGCGGGCAGGACGGTGCCCTCGATCTCGCTCGGGGTGCCGGACGGGCCGTCGTAGGTGATCGTGCCGCTCGCGCCCCGGACGGTGCGGCCGGCGTCGCGCAACTCGATCTCGACCTCGTCGGCGGAGAAGAGTTCGGTGGCCTGGGTGACGGCGGTGGTGAGGACCTTGTCCAGGTCGACCACGTTGAGCGCGTCGGTGGTGCGGGCCAGCCGCTGCCAGGCCTGCTGCTCGGTGCGGGACTTGACCTGGTTGGAGTAGAGCAGGTGCAGGCTGAGCACCAGCGGTGGCACGGCGAGCAGGAGCCGGGGGTCGGCCTGGAGGATGGCCAGGGTGACGGCGATCAGGACGAACCGGGCCAGCGCGCTGGTCAGGCGTAGGCCGAGGTCGTCGGAGAAGAGCCGGGGCAGCGGGGTGCCGGTGGCCATCGCGATGACCGGCAGGGTGAGCAACTCGTCGAGGACCACGGCGACGACGTAGGCGAGCCCGATCATGCCGATGGCCTTCGGCAGGTCGGTGTCCTGCGGTGACCAGCCGAGGGTGTGCAGGGCGACGCCGCCGCCGGCCGCCAGCAGCATGCTCTTGGCGATGCCGAAGGCGGTCTTCAACGGTGCGCGCTTCATGGACAGCAGGGCGATCGCGACGCCGGTCCCGGTGGTCAGGACGACCAGGGGCGCCGGTGCGACGGCCAGCCCGAGGACGATCGCCGTCTCGCTCCAGGAGACCGCGTGGACGGTGGCCCGGATGCGGATCTGCCAGTTGATCCGGACGCCGAGCGCGGCCATGAAGGCCAGCGCGACGGACCGGGTGAGGTCGCCGCCGGTGAGGTCGAGGTGGACCAGTTGGTAGAGGGCGACGACCGCCGCTGCGGTGGCCACCACGCAGACGAGGCCGACGTGCAGCGTCAGCTGCCGCTCGGCCTCCGTCTTGCCTTCGTCCGGTCGCGCCACCGTGTCCTCGACAACCACTCCGTGTCGCTGAGCAGAGGCCAAGGCTACGTGGGGTCACGCCGCCACCACAATCGTTCAGAGCCACTCGTGTGCGGACATCGCGTTCGCCCTCCCCTGATCGTTGTCGCCGACCCTTGCGGTCGGGATCTGACAGGGGACAGCCTAAGTGCGGTTAGGCCGATTTTGGAGGTATAAATGTAACTATGAGCGATAGATGAGAATTGAGTGCGTCTTGGTGACTTTCCGTTTCCATGGGGAAACGGAGTGCTGAGCGCTCCCGACGGTTCTCGTTAACGCTAGATAATGGTGCAGACGGCGGCTTCGCGACATCGGACGAGAGGTGCCGTCTGCCGTTACGTCGAGGTGACCGGCTGTGCGAGTGCGACAGATCACCCCATTGCGGAACGCAGCGTAGTCGGGTCGACGCGGTGGTGCCAACGTCGTCGAAGTGGCCCGGTGGCGATTCGCGGTCACGACGCGACGTAGGGTTTCTCGGGCGTGACGATCTCGCGCGCGATGGTGTTTCCCGCTCTGTCGTCGACGCGAGAACCTATTAGTGGCGACCGATGAAATCGACGATGAACTACCGATCACGAATCGTCCCCACGCGCTCGGCGTTCCTGTTCCCGGTCGTCGTCGCGCACCGGACGTACGCTCCGGTGGGCGCGCACCGCTAGGCTCGCGGACGTGACCGATCCCGCGCAGCTCAGCCACGTCGACGCCGCGGGCGCGGCCCGCATGGTCGACGTCTCCGCCAAGCCGGTGTCCGGCCGGGTCGCCGTGGCCGCCGGGCGGCTGCGCACCACCGCCGAGGTGGTGGAGCTGCTGCGCCGCGACGGCCTGCCCAAGGGCGACGCGCTGGCCGTCGGCCGGATCGCCGGCATCATGGGCGCCAAACGCACCCCCGACCTGATCCCGCTCTGCCACCCGATCGCCCTGCACGGCGTCACCGTCGACCTGCGACTCACCGACGACACCGTGGAGATCACCGCCACCGCCCGCACCGCCGACCGGACGGGGGTGGAGATGGAGGCGCTGACCGCCGTCGCCGTCGCCGGGCTGGCCCTGGTCGACATGGTCAAGGCGGTCGACCCGGCCGCCGCCGTGGACGCCGTCCGGGTGCTGCGCAAGACCGGCGGCAAGACCGGCGAGTGGGTCCGCCCGCAGGACCGGCCGTGATCCGGGCCCGGGTCGTCGTGGCGTCCAACCGGGCCGCCGCCGGGGTGTACGCCGACACCAGCGGCCCGCTGCTCGTCGCCGGCCTGCGCGAGCTGGGCTGCCAGGTCGACGAGCCGGTGGTGGTGCCCGACGGCGAACCGGTCGGCGAGGCCCTGCGCGCCGCCCGTGCCGACGGGATCGACGTGGTGCTGACCAGCGGCGGCACCGGCATCAACCCCACCGACCGGACCCCGGAGGTGACCCGGGCGCTGCTCGACCACGAGATCCCCGGCATCGCCGAGGCGATCCGCGCGTACAGCCGGGACCGGGTCCCCACCGCGGCGCTGTCCCGGGGGCTCGCCGGTGTGCTGGGCCGGATGCTCGTGGTCAACCTGCCCGGCTCGCGGGGCGGCGCGAAGGACGGGCTGGCCGTGCTCGGCCCGATCCTCGGCCACGCGGTCGACCAGTTGCGCGGCGGCGACCACTGACCGCACGGTCGGCGCGGCGGCGCTAGGCTCGCGGGGGTGTACGCGGAGCGCCGCGTCCCGTCCGAACGGAGGCCCCCGGTGAGCACGGAAACCGCCGCCACCGCGGCCCAGGTCGCCGCGCCGCCACCGGCCGGGTGGGAGGAGGCCCGCTCCCGGGTGTACGCGGTCGGCCTCGCCGCCGCCCTGCCCCCGGTCAACCGGTCGCTTTCCGACGCCGACGGGTACACCCTGGCCGAGCCGCTGACCACCCGGACCGACCTGCCCGCCTTCCCCACCTCCAGCGTCGACGGCTGGGCGGTGCGCGGGGCCGGCCCGTGGGACGTCGTGGGACGGGTGCTCGCCGGGCAGACCCCGGCCGGGCTGACCGCCGACGGCACCACCGTCGAGATCGCCACCGGCGCGATGGTCCCCACCGGGACGACCGCCATCCTGCGCATCGAGGACTCGGGGCGTACCCCGGACGGGCGGGTGACCGGCACCCCCCGGGCCCACCCGGAGTGGCGGGAGCCGGGCGAGGAGGCGGTGGCCGGTGAGGAACTGCTGCCGGCGGGCACCCCGGTCGATCCGGCGCTGATCGGGCTGGCCGCCTCCTGCGGGCACGACCAGCTCACGGTGCGCCGCCAACCGCGCGCCGCGCTGCTGGTCTTCGGCGACGAGCTGCTCACCGCCGGGCCGCCCGGGTCGGGCCGGGTCCGCGACGCGCTCGGCCCGGCGGTGCCGTCCTGGTTGCGCCGCTACGGCTGCCAGGTCCGGCCCTCCGACGTGGTCGGCCCGGTGGCGGACACCCTCCCCGCCCATGTGGCCGCCCTGCGCGGGGCGCTGGCCGGGGCCGACCTGGTCTGCACCACCGGCGGCACCATGCACGGCCCGGTCGACCACCTGCACCCCGCGTTGGAGGCGCTCGGGGCCGACCACGTGGTGAACACGGTCGCCGTGCGGCCCGGCTTCCCGATGCTGCTGGCCCGGCTGGTCGACGCCGACGGGCGGGTGCGGTTCGTGGCCGGGCTGCCGGGCAACCCGCAGTCCGCGATCGTCGCCCTGGTGTCGCTGGTCGCGCCGCTGCTCGCCGGGCTCCAGGGCCGGGCGCTGCCGGCGCTGCCACAGGCCACCCTCGCCGAGCCGGTGCCCGGTCGGGGGGACTACACCCACCTGGCGCTGGTCCGGCTGGACCGGGCCGCCGGCACCGCCCACCCGGTCCGGCACGTCGGGTCGGCGATGCTGCGCGGGCTGGCCGGCGCGGACGGGTTCGCGGTGATCCGGCCGGGCACCTCCGGCGAGGTCGGGGCCCGGGTGCCGGTCGTCCCGCTGCCGCTGCTGCCCGGGGAGCGCACGTGGTGACGACCGGCCCGACGACGGCCCTGCTCGCGGTCACCGACGAGCCGCTGGACCTGGCCGCGCACGAGGCGGCGGTGGCCGACCGCCGGGCCGGCGCGGTGGTCTCCTTCCAGGGCGTGGTCCGCGACCACGACCACGGCCGACCGGTGACCCTGCTGGAGTACGAGGGCCACCCGAGCGCCGTCGAGACGCTGCGCGCGGTGGCCGCCGAGATCGCCGCAGACCCAGACGTCTACGCGGTGGCGGTGTCGCACCGGATCGGCCGGCTCGACATCGGTGACGTGGCGCTGGTGGCGGCGGTGAGCACGGCACACCGGGCGGCGGCCTTCGCGGCCTGCGCGAGGCTGGTCGACGAGGTGAAGGCGCGACTGCCGATCTGGAAGCGGCAGGTCTTCGCCGACGGCACCGAGGAATGGGTCAACTGCCCCTGACCGGCTGCGGTCACGTCGGAGCCCGCACCGGCACACGGGTGGACCAGGGGCGACGGCGGCCGGCCGCTGCCCCCGTGTCCCGGTGGGCCGGAACGGGTCAGCGGCGGCCGGCGGTGGCGGTGGCGCGGGCCAGCCGGTCGGCGTAGAAGGCGGGCTCGGCGCCGGGCCGCCACGGCAGGGCGGCGACCAGCACGATCAGCGCCAGCGCGAGCGAGTTCTCCATCAGCGCGCCGAACAGGCCGTCCTGGTAGTGCGACACCTCGGGGAGCTTGTGCTCGTACGGCCAGATCGGTGAGATCAGGAAGAGCAGGTACAACCCGAGCGCCGCCACCCCGTGCCGCAGCCCGGTCAGCGTCGGGTACCAGATCGGCGGGCGCAGCCCGTTCACCCCGGGCGGCCCGCCGAACGCCTGCTGGCCGCTACGCAGCGACAATCCCCGGCTCGCCTCACGGCGGCGGACGGCGGCGTCGGCGAGTACGACGATCGCCGGGATGACCCAGACCAGGTGGTGCGACCAGGAGATCGGGCTGATCACGTTGGCGGTCAGCCCGACCAGGGTGAACGCGGTCAACTCGTCGCCGTCGGCGCGGGCGTTGGCGGCCCGGGACAGCCCGACGGCCAGGATCAGCACCGAGAACGCCAGCCAGAGCAGGCCGGGCGTCTCGATCGAGTCGTACAGCCGGGCCAGCAGGCCGGCCAGCGACTGGTTGGGCGTCATGTCGGCGGCCCCGACCCGTTCGGTCTGCCACAGCACCCCGCCGAAGTAGGCGCGCGACTCGGTGCCGACCAGCGCGAAGCTGCCCAGGGTGACGCCGATGGTGGTGCCGACGGCGGTGGCGGCGACCCGCCACTGCCGGGTGATCAGCAGGTAGGCGATGAACAGCGCCGGGGTGAGCTTGACGGCGGTGGCCAGGCCGATGCCGACACCCGCCCAGGAGCCGCTGTAGAGCAGCCGCAGGAACGGGCCGTCGGTGTCGCGCCCGTGGGTGCCCCGCCGGGAACGCCAGCGCAGGCCCACCAGGTCCGCCATGATCAACGCGAACAGGAGCAGGTTGACCTGGCCGTACCCCAGGGTTTCCCGGACCGGTTCGATGGCCGTGGCCATCGGCGTGGCGATGGCCACGGTGAACCAGAGCGGCCAGCCGAGCCGGTCGACGATCGGACGCAGCAGCGCGGCGAGGACCACCGCGAGGGCGGCGATGCTGCCGGCCGCGTTGATCCACCCGGCCACCTCGATCGGTAGCCCCGCCATCGGCAGCATGGCCAGCGCGGCGAAGGGCGGGTAGGTGAAGCCCAGCGTGGTGGTGGGCGCGATGAACTCGTACAACTCGTGCCCGCTCGCCCACCACACCACCGCGCCGTGGTAGATCTTCATGTCGAAGAAGTTGTACGGCCGCCCGAAAGCACCGATGGCGAGCCATGCGGCATAGGCGACGGCGGCCACGATGCCGGTCCGTACGACTGTCCTACGATCGATCCCACGCGTTGCGCGACGGACTGGGGCGAGGCGGTCCGCACGTCTACCGACGGTTGTCGGCATGGCGTGGCCACCCCCGTACCAAGGTCGTCCTACCCGTCCAGGTCCGGTACGGAGCCTAGAACGGCGCCTCACGTTGCTGCCTCCCGCGTTATGCGACCGTGTCCGATCCCACACCAGTTTTTGACATTTCCACCGCGTTAACGGCTGTCGGGTGGTTCAGGTAATTCGCGGCCTTGCGGGGGGTGATGGCCGAATAGATGCAGGTCAGCCAGGTAACCGGCGGGCGGCGGCGGCCGACCGGACGGCGATCCGGGCCTCCCGCCGGGCCGTACGCACCGCGCGACCCACCGAACGTCGTGAGTGGCCGATGCGGTGACCGGCCCGCCAGCGCAGACCCGGCCTGCCCTCGGTGTCGGCGGCGGCGAGCAGCAGACCGCCGAAGAGGCCGAGGTTCTTCAGGAAGTGCACCTGGTTGTTGTTCCGGGTCGCCGGATCGTCGTTGCTCCAGAAGGGGTGACCGGCGGCGGTGGTGGGCACCAGCGTGCCGGCCAGGAGCAGCGCGGCCGGGCGGGTGAACTTCCCGGTGGCCAACATCAGGCCGGCGGTGAACTGCACGGCGGCGTTGGCCCGGATCAACGTCTCGGTGTCGGTGGGGAGCTGCGGGGCGACCTGCTGGATCAGCGGCGTGACCCGGTCGGTGACCGGCTTCGCCGCCGGGACGAGCCGGTGGGGGTGCTGAAAGTTGCGGGCGCCGCTGACCACGAAAATGCCGCTCAACATGACACGGGCGAGGGAGCGCACGGGTTTCATGGCTCAGTCATACCCCGTTTGACGCCCCACTATCCGGGCAATGGCCGATCCGCAGTGGTCCGCGTGTCGACGGTCCGCATCGGTGCGTCGTCGTCCGTCACGTCGCGGGACGGTCACGCGTACCGGCGGCCGGAGGCGGTGCGCCACGCCGAACGAAGCGACCGTCGCTGATGGACGGGCTCCGACCGGTAACGTCGCGCGGGTGACGACCCTTCGGCTGCGTCCCGAGGGCCCGGCCGACGCCGGCCCGGTCCGCCGGGTGCTGGCCGCCGCCTTCGCCCGCCCCGACCGCACCACCCCCGGTGAGGTCGCGCTCGTCGACGAGTTGCGCGGCAGCGCGGCATGGCTGCCGGAACTGGCGATGGTCGCCGAGTACGGCGGCGAGGTGGTCGGGTACGCGCTGCTCACCCGGGTGCAGGTCGAGGCCGACCGGGTCCGGGTTCCGGCGCTGGTGCTCGGGCCGGTGGCGGTGGCCCCGCACCGGCAACGGGTCGGGCACGGCACGGCGGTGGTGCAGGCCGCGTTGGAAGCCGCCACCGAGCTGGGCGAACGGCTGGTGGTGGTGCTCGGCGACCCGGCGTACTACCGGCGGTTCGGCTTCACCCGGGCCGACCGGATGGGACTGGTCAGCCCCTGGTCGGGGCTGGGGGAGCCGTGGCAGGCGCTCGTCCTGCCGCCGGAGGTCAGCCACGCGCCGCCGCCACCGCGCGGCGAGGTGGTCTTCCCGCCCCCCTGGTCCCGGGTCTGACCCCGGCGGATCAGGCCGGCTGGGTGCGCAGGTAGCGGCCGAAGTGCGGAACGGTGAAGGCGACCGTGCCGCGTTCCCCGGAGTAGATCAGCCCCTTCTTGATCAGCGCGTCCCGGGCCGGGGAGAGGCTCGCCGGCTTGCGGCCCAACGCGCGGGCGATCTCGGCGGTCGGCACCGCCGCGTCCATGTCGTCCCGACCGCCGCCGTCGGCCTCGCCCGCCACCTGGGACAGGGTCGCCATCGCCCGCATGTACTCGCGTTCGGCCGGGGTGGCCCGCTCGAACCGGGAACCGAAGAAACCCACCGCCAGCTCCGCCTCCGCCTCCGGGGCGGCGACCCGGACGTCCGCGTCGGTGATCGGGGAGCGGGGTGCGTGGTCCCAGGTCGCCTTCCCGTACGCCTGGACGAAGTACGGGTAGCCGCCGGACGACTCGTAGAGCAGGTCGAGGGCCTTCTGCTCGTACTCGACCTGCTCCCGCTCGGCCGGCGCGCACAGTGCCCGGTCGGCGGCGATCCGGTCCAGCCGGTCGATCCGCAGGTAGCGGAACAGCCGCTCCGAGTACGACTTGGCGGCGCTGAGCACCGCCGGCAGGTGTGGCAGGCCCGCGCCCACCACGATCAGCGGCGCGCCGAGCTGGGACAGCTCGTGGCAGGCGGCGCAGAGCGCCGAGATGTCCTCCGCGCCGAGATCCTGCATCTCGTCGATGAAGACGGCGATGCCGGTGCCCACGTCCCCGGCGACCGCCGCCGCGTCGGTGAGCAGCTCCACCAGGTCGATCTCGATGTCGCCGGAGTCGGCCCGACCGCTGCTGGCCGGCACGTCGATGCCGGGCTGCCACCGGTCGCGCAACCTGGGGGCCGCACCGGCCCGCCCGGTGGTCGGTGCGCTGCGCTGCGCGAACGCCTTGAGTACGCCGAGGAAGGCGTCGATCCGGTCCGGTGCGCGGTGCCGGGGGGCCAGTTCCCGGACCGCCATGTGCAGGGCGGCGGCGATCGGCCGGCGCAGCGACTGGTCCGGCCGGGCCTCGATCTTGCCGGTGCCCCAGAGCTGGTTGATCGCCTGCGAACGCAGGGTGTTGAGCAGGACCGTCTTGCCGACGCCGCGCAGGCCGGTGAGCATCAGGCTGCGTTCGGGGCGACCCCGGGCGATCCGTTCCAGCACCACGTCGAAGACGTCCAGCTCCCGCCCCCGCCCGGCGAGTTCGGGCGGGCGCTGACCGGCGCCCGGGGCGTACGGGTTGCGGACCGGATCCACGCATCGCACAGTATCGGGCGTTCTAGCCTGCGGACTAGAGATGCGTAGACAGGGCTACCGGCGTGTCGCCGACCCGCCCTCGACCGGAATATGGGGCTGTCTAGCGTGAATGCTAGACAGCCCCATACTTTCCTGTTCAGCTCCGTTTGCGCAGGCAGAGCACGTAGTCGAAGATGTCCACCGAGTTGTCGTGCACGTAGTTGGCGTTCGACTCCGGCGCCAGCGACCGGCACCGCTCCCCGTTCGTGGACGCCGGAATCCGCAACAGCACCTCGTACGTGTTCGGGCCGCACGGCACCTTGCGCAGTTCGGCGTCGCTGGCCGTACCGTCGTTGACCACGCAGTCGCCCCGGACGATCTGATCCGCCCTGGTCGGCGTGGGGGTCGGCTCGGCCGTCGTCGGTTCCCCGGTCGGCTCCGGCGCGCTCGTCGGGGTGCTCTCCGTCGGCCCGTCCCCGGTGGGGGCGGCGGAGATGCTCGTCGAGGGTGCCGGGCCGTCGCCGTCATCCGAGGCCAGGAGGAACCAGCCGCCCACCCCGAGACACGGGCAGAGCAGCAGGACCACCACGAGCCCGACGATCAGCGCGATCCGACCGCCCCGCCCCTTCGCCGGTGGCGGGGTCGGATACCCGGGTCCGGGCTGCCCCGGGAAGCCCGGCGGCGGCTGCTGTCCCGGGTAGCCGGGCGCGGCCTGACCGGGATAACCGGCCGCCGGTGCGGCTGCTCCGGGGAACCCGGAGGACGGTGGTGGCGTCGACTGGCCGGGGTAGCCGGACGTGGGCGCGGCTGCTCCGGGGAACCCGGAGGACGGTGGTGGTGGCGCGGCCTGGCCGGAGTAACCGGTCGGTGGGGGCGACGCCGGTGCGTTGAACGCGCCCGCCGCCGGTGCGGCCGTCGGCCCGGCGGGCGGGAACGGCCCCGGCGGCGGGTAGCCGGCCCCCGACGACGCCGCCGGCTGACCGGTCGGCGGCAGGTAGGTGTCCGGCGGCGGGTAGCCCGCCCCCGACGTGGGCGGTGGCGGGTAACCGGCCCCCGAGGTCGGTGGCGGGTAGCCCGCCCCTGACGTCGGCGGTGGCGGGTACCCCGCTCCCGACGAGGGTGGTGGCTGGGGGGCCTCCGCTGCCGGCATCTGCGTGGTCGGGGAGTACCCGCCGGTCGGCGCGGGCATCTGCGTGGTCGGAGAGTAGCCACCGGCCGGTGGGGGCGGGGCCGGCTGCCCGGCTCCCGACACCGGCAGTCGGGTGGTCGGCGGTTCCGGTGACGTGGCGATCGGGGCGGTCGCCGCATCACCGGTCACGGGGGCGGTCGGCGGCTCGCTGCGCAGCGCCGTGGTCGGTGCGTCGTCCGTACCGGCCCAGATCGGGGCGGTCGGTGGCTCCGGTGCGGTGCCGGAGATCGGTGCGGTCGGCGGTTCCGGCGTTGCGGCGGAGATCGGCGTGGTCGGTGGCTCCGGCGGGGTCGCCGACATCGGTGCCGTCGGCGGCTCCGGGTCGTGCGCCCGGATCGGCTCGGTCGCCGCCTCGGCGGGTGCGGTGTCGGGTTCGGCCGGACCGGCGAGCGGTCCGGCCGACACAGCGGTGGGCTCGTCGTCCTGGCCGGTCGGGACCTGCCCGGCCGGCCCGGCAGACAGAACCGTGGTCGGCTGGTGGTCGGGGTCGGCCGCGATGGGTGCGGTCGGCGGTTCGTCGGCCGGGTGCGGGGGAGGCGACGAGATCGGAGCGGTCGGCGTCTCGTCGGCGGTCGACGGGACCGGGGTGGTCGGCGCGGTGGGTGCCTCGTCCTGGTCGCGGGCGAAGGGAGCCGTCGGCGACTCGTCCGGCTCCGCCGGGATCGACGCCGTCGGCGTGTCCGCGTCGGACGGGACTCCCCCGGTCGCAGGCTCGGAGCCGGACTGCGCGAGGGGTGCGGTCGGCGGCTCCGGCTCGGACCGTGCGAGGGGCGCGGTCGGCGGCTCGGGGTCGGACCGGCCGATCGGCTCCGTCGCGGGTTCCGGGGAGATCGGGGCGGTCGGTGGTTCCGGCTCGGACCGGCCGATGGGTTCCGTCGCGGGTTCCGGGGAGATCGGCGCGGTGGGCGGCTCGGAGCCGAGGGGCTCGGTGGGTGGCTCGGACTCGGAGGCCGTGGGCCGGTGTTCCTTGTCGGGACGGCCGGAGTCGGGTGGGCCGAAGGTTGACAATCTCTCTCCCCAGGGGTGGGCTCAGCGCTGCTTCAGGCAGAGGACGAAGTCGAGGGTGTCCAGCTCGCTGTCGAAGAAGTACCAGTTGGTGTAGCCCTCCACCACGCCGCACTTCGCCTCGGCGTCCCTTTCACCACTGGTCGCCCCGTCGAAACGGCGGAGCACCTCGTACGTCTTCGGAGCGCACGCGGTGATCAGCAGCTTGGGCTTGCCGCCGGCCGGGCCCTCGTTGCGGACGCACTGGCCCGCCTTGACGAACCGGGGGTCGGCCGACGAGGCGGGGGCGGGCGTGGTGGCTGCCGGACCGGAGGTCGCCCCGTCCGGCTCGACAGGCGTCGTCGGCAGGACGGCCTCGGTCGTGGACGGCGGTCCGTCGTCGTCGGCCAGCAGGTACCACAGGAGGCCACCGCCGACGACCAGCACCGCGAGCACGACCAGCACCGCGACCAGCGGACCACGGCCGCGCCCCGGCGTCGGGGCATCCGGGTACGCCGCCGGCCCGCTGACCGCGTACGGGTCCATTGGCCCGTACGGCTCCGGCTGCCGGTACGACGGGTCGTACGACGACGGGTAGCCGGACGGCTGGGACGGCACGGTCGGGGGCTGCTCCGGGGCGGGCTGGCTCCAGCGGTCGTCCGGGCGTCGCCCACCCCACGGTTCCGGGGAACCCCCCGGTGGTCCGTAGTTCGCCATGCCCGTCCTCCCGCGTGCCGAGATGCCGGCCATCCGAAGGACGCCACCGACGTGGTCACCGTAGCGTGGTCCTGCGATGACCTCATCTCCCTCGGCCGCGACACCCGCCCGACCAGCCCTGATCTGGACCGCACTGATCCTCGTCTACGTGCTGTGGGGTTCCACGTACCTCGGTATCCGGGTCGTGGTGGAGTCGATGCCGCCACTCGGGTCGGCCGCCGCCCGCTTCGGCGGTGCCGCGCTGGTGCTGGCGGTCGTGCTGCGGCTGCGGCGGGGCAGGGGCGCGCTGCGGGTCGACCGCCGGCAGCTCGGTTCCGCCGCGCTGGTCGGGGTGCTGCTCCTGGCCGGGGGCAACGGTCTGGTGGTGCTCGCCGAGTCCGGTCCGGCCGGGGTGGCGGTGCCGTCGGGGATCGCCGCGCTGCTGGTCGCCACCGTCCCGCTGCTGGTGGTGCTGTTGCGGACGGTCACCGGGGACCGCCCGCCGGGGTGGACGTTCGCCGGGGTGACGCTGGGCTTCCTCGGGCTGGTGCTGCTGGTGCTCCCCCGGGGCGGGTCCGGTGCGGTGCCGCTGGTGGGGGCGTTGACCGTGGTCGCGGGGGCGGTCTGCTGGTCGGTGGGGTCGTTCCTGTCCAACCGGCTGCGGATGCCCGCCGATCCGTTCGTCGCCACCGTCTACGAGATGGTCGCCGGGGCGGTGGCCCTGTCCGTGTTGTCGCTGGCCCGGGGTGAGCTGCGCGGGTTCTCGCCGGCCCAGGTGACCGCCCGGTCCTGGCTCGCGCTGGCGTACCTGTTGGTGGCCGGGTCGCTGGTGGCCTTCACCGCGTACGTCTGGTTGCTGGCGAACGCCCCCATCTCGCTGGCGGCCACCTACGCGTACGTCAATCCGGTGGTGGCGGTGGCGCTCGGCGCGTTGCTGGTCGCCGAGCCGGTGACCGGCCAGGTGCTGCTCGGCGGCGCGGTGATCGTGGCAGGGGTGGCGCTGGTGGTGACCACCGAACGGCCGCGCCGGCCGGCCGTCGACGGGGCGGTCCCGGAGCCGTCCCGCCGGTAACGTCGACGGCCGTGCCCCTCGGCCCGCCGACCCCGAGCGCGCGGCCCGGCCCGCCGCCCGCACGTAAGCGCACGGCTGACCGTGGTGCCCACGCGGGCGCACGTTGCCCGGCGGCCGGCCGCCCGGAGCCACGATGACCGGGACGTCGGTCGGCCTGGTGACCGCAGCGGCGACGCTCGGTGTGCTGGCCGGCCTTGCCGCACCCCGCATCGCCCGCGCATTCCCACCGCCCGCGACCCCGCGACCGTCGCCGCCCGGGAACGCCGTTCCCCCACCGGCCAGGGAACCGGATGCCCGGTCGGCCGGACATGGCACGCCTCCGGTCGTGGTGGGGGCGGTGGTCTGCGGCGGGTTGGCCGCCGCGCGTGGCGCGGAGCCGGCGCTGCCGGCGTTCCTGCTGGTGGCGGCGGTGGGGGTGGTGCTGGCGGTGGTGGATCTGGCCAGCCTCCGCCTGCCCGACCCGCTGGTGGGTGCGGCGGCGCTCGGCGGCGGCACCGCCTTGACCGTGGCCGCCGTCGCCGCCGGCACTCCCGGCCGTCTGGCGCTCGCCCTGGTCGGTGCCGCGCTCTCCTTCCTCCTGTACGTGGTGCTGGCGTTGCTGCCCCGGTCCCGGCTCGGCTTCGGTGACGTGAAACTGGCGGCGGTGCTCGGCCTGCCGTTGGGCTGGCTGGGCTGGCCCGCCCTCTGGCTCGGCCTGCTGCTGCCGCACCTGCTCAACGGGGTGCTGGTGCTGGCGCTGCTGGCCGCCGGCCGGGTACGCCGGGACACCGCCCTACCGTTCGGCCCGGCCCTGCTCACCGGCGCCTGGCTCGCCGCCCTCCTCGCCTGACCGCGCACCGCGCCCGGCCGCCGGGGGCGGACAGCTTTGTCGCGCATCGAGCGGTGTCAGGTCGGCCGGGATACCGCTACTCCGACCCCCATGAGTCGATCGAGGGGCGTCAGATCAGGCGGAGTTGACGGTCCTTGGGGCGGCGTGGCTCGGCCTCGCCGAACCGTTCGAACAGGCCCGGGTCGACGACGTCGAGGAACGGCGACGGCCGGCAGTCGCGTTCCGTTCCGTGCCGGACCCGGCGGGCGGCGTGGCTGACGTAGAGGCGGTCCTGGGCGCGGGTCAACCCGACGAAGAACAGCCGCCGTTCCTCGGCGATCGCGTCGTCGTCCGGTGTGGAGCCGGGCCAGCGCAGCGGCAGCAGGCCGTCCTCGACGCCGACCAGGAAGACCACCGGGAACTCCAGCCCCTTCGCGGCGTGCAGGGTGAGCAGGGTGACCGCCTCGGCGCGCGGGTCCAACGCGTCGACCTCGGCGCCGGTGGCGAGCTGGGAGAGGAAGAGTTCCAGGTCGTCGCCGCAGCGCCGGGCCAGCGGGGTGAGCAGGTCGACGGCGGTCCGCACGTCCTCGGGGCGTACGGTGCCGGCGGCGTCCAGGGTGGGGGCGGCGAACCGTTCGGCGAGCACCTGCCCGGCGGCCCGGACCCGGGCGGGCAGCCCACCGGTGGTGCCGTCGGCGTGCCGCAGTTCCCGGGCGATCGCCAGGACGCCGGGCCGGTCCCGGAGCCGGTCGTGGGACCGCTTCTGCACCGGGATGTTGGCCCTGGCCAGCGCGTCCACGATCGGGGCGGCCTGGGCGTCGGTGCGGTAGAGCACCGCGATGTCGGAGAAGGACAGGCTGGTCGACCGGCCGTCGATCCGTCCGGAGTCCAGCGACCGATGGGAGAGCCCGCCGACCAGGTCGTCGACGGTGCGTACCACGAAGTCGGCCTCGTCGGCGACGGACGCCGCCGGGTAGCGGCCGACCAGCGGGGCCTCCGGGTCGAGCCGGGCCGGGTCGAGCCGGCGGCCCCGGACCAGCGACGACGGCGCGATGGCCTGGACAGCGGCGGCCAGGATCGGCGCGGACGAGCGGTAGTTGCGGTTGAGCCTGACCAGCCGGGCGTCGGTGAAGTCCTCGGAGAAACGCAGGAAGTAGCCGACGTCGGCCCCCCGGAACGAGTAGATCGCCTGGTCCGGGTCGCCGATCGCGCAGATGTTGCCGTCGGCGGGGCTGAGCAGCCGCAGCAGGTCGTACTGGACGGGGTCGACGTCCTGGTACTCGTCGACGAAGATCCACCGCCAGCGTTCCCGGTAGTCGCGGACCAGCTTCCTGTCGCCCTTGAGCAGTGCTACCGGCAGGGTCAGCAGCTCGTCCAGGTCGACCAGGTCCTGCTTGCGCAGCAGCGCGGTGTAGCGGGCCGGGTCGTCGCCGGCCTCCGTCCGCGCGGCGGCACGTTCGGCGTCGTCGGCGATCCGGAAACCCTCCGGCAGCCCGGCTGCGGCGGCGTTCTCCCGCAGGATGCTCAGCCCGAGCGAGTGGAAGGTGCCGACGGTGACGTCCTCGGCGACCGGGCCGAGCAGCCCGTCGAGCCGGTGCCGCAGCTCCTCGGCGGCCCGCCGGGTGAAGGTGATCGCCAGGCACTGCTCGGGGAAGACGTTCAGCTCGGCGCAGAGGTAGGCGATCCGGTGGGTCAGGGTCCGGGTCTTGCCGGTGCCCGGCCCGGCCACGATCAGCAGCGGGCCGCCCGGCGCGGAGGCGGCCACCCGCTGCATCGCGTCCAACCGGTCCAGCAGCCCGGTGCCGACCTCCTCCATCCCGGCGAGCATCGGCTCGAACGGCTCGTGCGGCGACGGCGTCGGGGCGATCGGTGGTGGCGGCGGGGTCGGCGCGGGCTTCGGCTTCGGTTCGGCCTTCGCCACCGCCGGGCGCTTGGCCTTCGGTTTCGCCGCCGGCTCCGTCGGCCTGCGCTGCGCCGGCACCGGTACGTCGAACAGCGTCTCCTGCCCCGATCCGGCGGCCCCGCCCAGCTCGGCCGGGTCGAAGAGGGTGATCACGCCGTACTCGCCGTCGTAGCCGGGCACCCGGCGCACGTCGCCCCGCCGCAGCCGGCCGATGCCCTCGGCGAGCAACTCCCCGCCGACCCGGCCGATCTCGTCGACCGGGGTACGGGTCAGGATCTCCAACTCCGGGCCGAGCGCCGCGACCAGCTCGTTGAGTTTCCCCTCGACCTTCTTGGACCGGGGGCCCACCTTGTTGATCTCACCGAGGATCTCGGCCAACGGCACCAGGTGGGTCACCTCGCGGGCGTGCTCCGGACGGTGCCCGTCCGGCCGGTCGGCCAGCTCCTCGACCCGGCTGAGCACCCCCACGGTCAACGGCTTGCCGCACTCAGGGCAGCGTCCACCGGCCGCCCGGGTCCGCTCCGGCGACCAGTTGACGCCGCAGAGCCGGTGCCCGTCGGCGTGGTACTTGCCCTCCTCGGGGAAGAACTCGATCGTCCCGGCCAGCCCGTCACCGGTCCGCAGCGCGTCCCGGATGGCGAAGTAGTCGCGGGCCGACGAGAAGACGGTGGCCTCCCTGGCCAGGGCCGGCGGGGAGTGCGCGTCGGAGTTGGACACCAGCCGGTAGCGGTCCAGGCTGCCGACCCGCCAGTTCATCGCCGGGTCGGAGGAGAGCCCGGTCTCCACCGCGAAGACGTGCTCGGCCAGGTCGGCGTAGCAGTCGGCGATCGCGTCGAAGCCGGATTTCGAGCCGAGCGCGGAGAACCACGGCGTCCAGATGTGCGCCGGCACCAGGTAGCCGTCTTCGCTGGCGTCGAGGGTGATCTCCAGCAGGTCCCGGGAGTCCAGGCCGAGGATCGGCCGGCCGTCCGAGCCGAGGTTGCCGATCCGGCCCAGCGCGGTGTTGAACCGGGCCACCGCGTCCAGGTCGGGCAGGTAGATCAGGTGGTGCACCTTGCGGGTCCGGTCGTCCCGCTTGTAGATGGTGGAGATCTCCACGCTGAGCATGAACCGGACCGGGTCGGCCTCCGCCGCGTCGGCCAGCCGGGGTGGCAGCCGCCGGGCGATGTCCGCCTCGACCTCCGGGCCGAGCCGGTACAGGCCGGGCTCGGCCGGTTGCAGGGTTTCCCGCAGGTGGTCGTACCAGCCGGGATGGGTGAAGTCCCCGGTGCCGAGCACCCCGATGCCCTTGCGTCGGGCCCACCAACCGAGGTTGGGCAGGGTGAGATCGCGGCTGCACGCGCGGGAGTACTTCGAGTGGATGTGCAGGTCCGCGACGAACGGGGGGACGCCACCAGGGGGAGCGGCGTTGAACGGAGGCACGCCGCATCCTGTCACGGCTGGTCCACTACCCGCCTGCCGCCACGCGTACGCGTGACCTGAGCAATCCGGTGCTGGACTCCACCGGCCGGACGCGCTATGTGCGCGACCCCGGCTCGTCCGGGCAGGTCACGGGGCACGCAGCTCCACCAGGGTCACCTGCGGCGGTGCGCCGACCCGGACCGGGGGACCCCAGAAACCGGCCCCGTTCGTGACGTAGACCTTGGTGCCGTCGACCTCGCCGAGGCCGGAGACCACCGGTTGCTGGAGCTTGACGGCCAGGTTGAACGGGGCCAACTGTCCACCGTGGGTGTGTCCGGAGAGTTGCAGGTCGACGCCGAACTTCGCCGCCTCGTGCGCGGCGACCGGCTGGTGGGCGAGCAGCACCACGGGGCGGTTGACGTCCCGGCCGCCGAGCGCGGCGGTGAAGTCGGCGGGGCCGGCGACGCCGGTGCCGTCGGCGGTGACGTCATTGATCCCGGCCAGGTCCAGCACCCCGCCCCGGGCCCGGATCTCCTGCCGCTCGTTCTGGAGCACCCGCAGGCCGAGCCGGTCGACCTCGGCCACCCACTCCTCGACGCCGGAGTAGTACTCGTGGTTGCCGGTGACGAAGAAGCTGCCGTACCGGGACCGCAGGTCACGCAGCGGCTCGGCGGCCTCGCCCAACGCGGCGACGGACCCGTCGACCAGGTCACCGACGACCGCGACCAGGTCGGCGTCCAGTCGGTTGATCATCGCGACGATCCGCTCGGTGTGCGCCCGACCGCGCAACGGGCCGAGGTGGATGTCCGAGACGGTGGCGATGCGCAGGCCGTCCATGCTGCGGGGGAGTTTCGCCAGCGGGATGCGTACCCGGTCGAGCTGCGGGGGGCCCAGCGCGGTGCGGACCCCGTACCCGGTGATGCCGGCGGCGGTGAGCCCGGCGAAGATGGCGGCCCCCCGGGCGAGCAGCAACCGGCGGGACTCGTCGTGGTCGGGGCGGTCCACCGCCTCGGCGGCCGGCGGGTCGGCGCTGCCGGCCGCACCGACCAGCGCCGGTTCCGGGGCGGCCGTGGTCGCCTCGGCGGCGGCGCTGCGGCGACGCAGCACCAGCCGGGTCACCACCATCGGCACTTCCAGCACCAGCAGCACGATCAGCAGATAGAACATCACCGCGAGCCAGAGGTAACCGGGCCAGGCCAGCCAGAACGCCCCGGCGATCTGGGTGCCGGCCATCGTCGCGGGGACGAGCACCGCCAGCACCAGCGCGACGACCGTGCCGACCCGCCGCCACCGGCCCGGCCCGGTGGTGTCCTTGACCAGCCGCTTCCACAGGTAGAAGTGGATCAGGCCGGTGATCAGGGCGAGTGTGCCCACGAACCCCAGAATCGCCAACACGGCAGCCCTTCCTCAGCCGCCCGCGAAGGGAGGCAGCACGTCGATCGTGGCCCCGGCCGGCAACGGTGTCTGACGATCATGGCAGGCCACCCCGTCGACCAGGAAACTCGCCACCTGGAGCACCGCGGCCAGCCGGGGGCCGTGCCGGTGGGCGAGTTCACCGAGCAGTTCGTCCAGCGGGCGGCCGGCGGATGCGGTCTCCTCGCTGCGGCCGGCGGCGGCCCGCGCCCCGGCGAAGTACCGGACGGTGAGGTCCACCTCAGCCTCCGATCGCCGACATGGGCCGGACGGGTTGCAGGAAGGTCGGGTCGTCGATGCCGTGCCCGGCCCGTTTGACCACCGTGGCGGCCTGCCAGCGCCGGGCGATCTCGGCGTCGTCCACGCCGGCCCGCAACGCGCCGCGCAGGTCGGACTCCTCCGTGGCGAACAGGCAGTTGCGGATCTGGCCGTCGGCGGTGAGCCGGGTCCGGTCGCAGTCGCCGCAGAACGGCCGGGTCACCGTGCCGATCACGCCGACCCGGGCCGGGCCGCCGCCGACCAGCCAGGTCTCGGCCGGGGCGGCGCCCCGGTGCGCCGGGTCGGGGGTGAGGGCGAACTCGGCGGCCAGCGACGTGAGGATCTCGTCGGCGGTGACCATCGTGGCCCGGTCCCAGCCGTGCTGGGCGTCCAACGGCATCTGCTCGATGAACCGCAGCTCGTAGCCGTGGTCGAGGGCGAACCGCAGCAACGCCGGTGCCTCGTCGTCGTTGACCCCGCGCATCAGCACCGCGTTGACCTTCACCGGGGCGAGCCCGGCGGCGGCGGCCCCGGCCAGCCCGGCGAGCACGTCGCCGAGCCGGTCCCGCCGGGTCAGCGTGGCGAACCGGGCCGCGTCCAGGGTGTCCAGCGACACGTTCACCCGGTCCAGTCCGGCGTCGCGCAGCGCCGGGGCGAGCCGGTCGAGCCCGAGGCCGTTGGTGGTCAGCGAGATCCGGGGGCGGGGGGTGAGCGCGGCCACGGCGGCGACGATGCCGACCAGCCCCGGCCGGATCAGCGGCTCTCCCCCGGTGAACCGCACCTCGGTCACCCCGAGCCGCTCCACCGCGACCCGCACCAGCCGCACGATCTCCTCGTCGGTGAGCAGTTGCGGCCCGGCCAGCCAGGGCAGCCCCTCCGCCGGCATGCAGTAGGTGCAGCGCAGGTTGCACTTGTCGGTCAGCGACACGCGCAGGTCCCGGGCGATCCGGCCGTACCGGTCGACGAGGACGCCGGCGGTCGTCGGGGCGGCGGTCACCCGTCGACCGTAGCGCGGCCGACGCCCCGCAGCGCCGCTCGGGCGGCACCGACGACCGCATCGCGGTACGCCCCGCCGAACAACGCGGTGTGCACGAGCAGCAGGTGCAGTTGGTGCAGCGGCACCCGTTCCCGCCACCCGTCGGCCAGCGGCCACGCCTCCCGGTAGCCGGCCATGATCCGGTCGTGGTGCGGCGGGCCACCGAACAGCGCCAGCTGGGCCAGGTCCGTCTCCCGGTGCCCGCCGTGCGCCGCCGGGTCGACCAGCCACACCCGCTCGTCCGCACCCCAGAGCAGGTTGCCCGGCCACAGGTCGCCGTGCAGCCGGGCCGGCGGCTCGTCGCCGCCGAACTCGCCGATCCGCGCCACCACCTGCTCGACAAGCGCGGCGTCCGGGCCGTCGAGCGCGCCGCCGTCGACCGACATCCGCAGGTACGGCAGGAGGCGTCGCCGGGCGAACCAGTCCGGCCACGGCCCGTCGTCGGGGGTGTTGTCCTGCGCGAGGGTGCCGATGAACCCGGGCCACGCCGCCCCGAACCGGTCGGCGCCGGCCCGGTGCGTGCCGGCCAGCTCCCGGCCGAACCGCTCGGCCGCCTCGGGCGTCGGCTCGCCGGGGTCGACCCAGTCGAGCGCCAGCAGCTCCGGCAGCGCCACCACCACCTCGGGTACGGCCACCCCGCCGGCCTCCCGCAGCCAGCGCAGCCCGGCGGCCTCGGTGTCGAAGAAGCCCGCCGGTACGGGTCGACCGGCGCGCTCCGGCCAGGTCTTGGTGAAGACCGAGTGGCCGTCGTCCAGGGTCAACCGGGAGGCCACGCAGCTGTCCCCGCCCGCCACCGGGGTCTCCCGGATGCGCTGGTGGGTCAGGAAGGTGGGCAGGTGCTCCGGGTGCGCCCGCAGGTACGCCAGGTCCATGAGCGCAAGGTAGCCGCTCGGACCGACCCCGGTGGGCCGCATAACCTCCGGAATCGCGGTGACCTGTGCAAATACTCTCCGTATCTGTGGATAACCCGTGTGTCGTCCACAGGGCCTGTCGGCGCTGTGCCCACCCGCCGCACGCTGCCGGACATGAACGCGACCGACCGCCCCCGGCTCACCGTCCGCTCGCCCGCCGACCTGATCACCGCCGTGCCGTACCTGATCGGCTTCCACCCCGTCGACAGCATCGTGGTGGTGGCGATGCGGGGCCGGCGGATCATCTTCGCCGCCCGTGCCGACCTGCCCGGACCGGGCACCGACCCGGCCCTGCCGGCGCGACACCTCGGCGACGTGATCGGCCGGCAGGACGCCGAATCCACCACCGTCATCGGGTTCGGCCCGCCCGAACGGGTCACCCCGGCGGTGGACGCCGTCCGGTCGGCGCTGGCCGACTTCGGCCTGCCCGTGCTCGACGCGCTGCGGGTGACCGGTCGCCGCTACTGGTCCTACCTCTGCGAAGCGCCGGACTGCTGCCCACCCGACGGCACCCCGTACGACCCGGATGCCAGCCAGGTCGCCGCCGCCGCGGTCTACGCCGGTCAGGTGGCGCTCCCCGACCGGGCGGCACTCGCCGCGCAGGTCGCCCCCGCCGGGGGCGTCGACCGGGTCGCCCTGCGCCAGGCTGGTGACCGGGCCGAACGCCGCCTGCTGGCACTGCTGGAAGCGGCCCCCGCCAGCGACGAGTTCGGCGAACGGGCGATCCGCCGGGCCGGCACCACGGCGGTACGCCAGGCGCAACGCCGGCACCGGCGCGGCGACCGGCTCACCGACGACGAGGTGGCCTGGCTGACCCTGCTCCTGACCCACCTGCCGGTACGCGACCACGCGTGGGAACGCACCGACGGCCGGGAGAAGGACATCGCCCTGTGGAGCGAGGTGTTGCGCCGCAGCGAAGAGGAGTTGGTGCCCGCCCCCGCCTGCCTGCTCGCCTTCGCCGCCTGGCGGGCCGGCCAGGGCGCGCTCGCCGCCGTGGCCCTGGAGCGGGCGCTGGCCATCCGCCCCGACTACACCCTCGCCCGGCTCCTCGACGATCTGCTGAGGCGCGGTGTTCCGCCGTCCGACCTGGACGGGTGGCCGGCCGTGACCGAGCCGGAGGTGCTGCGCCGCCGTCGTCGCCGGCCCCGCCGCCCCCGCTGACCCGCCGGCCCCGTTGATGCGGGCGACTGCAGGGTCACTGTCGGTGAGGATGGTCGGGGCTATGTGGTCTCGGAGAGAAGTATTCCTGGCAGTCATATTCATGCCTGACAGGCATACGGCTGTCAGTGGCATGGTGTCGGGGCGGACACGGTCGGCACCTGGCCGGAGTGATAGCCGCCCATGCTCTCCATCGGCCGGGTCGGGCACGTCAGCGATGGAATGCCGGGTCGTTCCCTGACGTGAATGCCTGCCCCGGACCTCGGGGCAGGCATTCGCCGAGCAGGTCGGTCAGGCGCGGGCGGCCAGCCCGGCGACGAACGTGCGCCATGAGGTCGGGGCGAACGTCAGGGCCGGCCCGTCCGGGTCCTTGGAGTCCCGCACGGCGACCGCGCCGGGAAGATTGTCGGCAACCTCGACACAGTTCCCGCCGCTCGCGCCGCTGCGGGTGGACTTCCGCCACGTGGCGTTACTGAGGTCCATGTTGGCTCTCAACTTCCTTCAACAGATCGATTGACTGCCGACGCGGAAGGGCCTCGTTCCGAACGTTCTCCCACCGCGCTTGGAGCGTAGCCAACTCATCATCCTTGTCGACCACAACGCCGCCAAGCTGGTTCTCAAGGTGCCCGACCCACACTCCACCGCCGGAGCGCGCCAGGGCGAATGGTCCAGACAGCCCGACATGCAGCCCGGTGACTACCGGGATGACGTGCACATGAACATGCGGCAGCTCCGCCCTGGCGATGAGTTGCGTGATCTGCTGACCCATGACGACACCGAAGCCCTCTCCGGCGAGGCGCACCGCCCTCTCGTCGAGCACCGCCACCAATTGCGGGGGATGCGCGCCGGTCAGAATTCTCTGTCGGTCGATTCGTGCCGACACCCGCTGTTCCACCTCATCGTCGGTGAGGCTGTCGACGGTTCGAAGCACCGCGCGGGCGTAGGCCTCGGTTTGTAGTAGGCCGGGAATCAGGTTCGGCTCGAAGTACCTGAGTTGGGTCGCGTTGCGTTCGGCGTCGAGCCACGGCAGGAACCACGACGGTGTGCCGAGCTTGCTCACCAGCCGCTCGAAGAGCCCGCCGGTGCTGAGCGCCCGATCAGCTCCCTTGATGAAATCCAGGGTCAGCGCCCGGGTGCCACCCTCGACGGCACTGACGTGCGACGCGCTGAATCCGGCACCCCGCCCGAACGTCTCCTGCGTCATCCCGGCGGCCCCCCGGGCACGGCGGATCTCGGCAACGACGAAATCGGCGAGCGGATCTGGTACGTCAGCCATGCACGGCGCCCCAATCTGAAGATCGACTATTCATGTCGCCACCTCGTCGGCGGTTCCTCATCCGCTTCAGCCCGAACCCTCGTCGCACCTTCCGAGCCTAGTGACATCCACATCAGAGTGTCACCGGGGCGGCGCTGTCGGTAGTGGTCGAGAGCTGGCGGCGGCGTCTGCCGGAGGGGCCGTCCGTGGAAGGGCGGCCGGCCCCTCCTCCACACCGACACGGACACACCGAACGCAAAGGAGACGCCGTGCCCAGCGAGAAGCCGAAGCCCGACCGGGGCCCGAAGCCCGCACCCCGCCCCGAACCCGTACCCGATCCCGGGCCGCCCGCGCGCCCGATCGTGCCCGGACCGATCGGACCGTTCGTGCCGCCGTACCGGGGGCCGGGGCGGATGACCGGCGTCGTGCCGGCACACCGCTGGTCGTACGGCCGGAACCAGGGACCCCGGTGACTCCGCCGGAGGTCAGGTCGGGAGACGTCCTGCACCTCTCGCGTACCGCCAGTGTGCAGTTCATCCGGCCGGTCACGGTCCGGGTCATCCGGGTGCTGGCCGACTGGCACACGTACCACGGTTGGGTGTGGATCGACGCGTACGAGCTGAATGCCGCAGGCGACGCGGTCCGGCGGCGGACCCTGTTCCTGATGCCGGCGGGCGCGCGCCGGCTCGCGCAGCCGGACCGGCCGGCACAGGCGTCGCTCCCGCAGGGCGGGCGGGGGCGTCGGCTCAGGTCGGTGGGGACGCGGTGACCGGGCCGCTGCCCGGCCGGCACACGCCGCTGCGGCCGATCTGGCTGTGCCGGGTCGACGCGAACCCGTGGCCGTGCGGGGAGGCGAAGCTCGCCCTCCTCGCGCGGTACGCCGACGACCTGCCCGGACTGCTCGCCCTGCTCACCGGGTTGTCGGCGGAGGCGACCGACCACCTGACGCAGCTCGACAACGGTCGCCGGATCGACGTGACCGACCGCTTCCTGGCCTGGGTCCGCCCGCCGGACCGCTGACCTTCCCAGCCCGGGTCGACGTGTCGCCGACCTTCCACCGGTGGGACAGGGCTGCGGGGTTCAGGGGGTGACGCGCTGCGCGCCGGTGTAGACGTTCATCGTCCGGCCGCGCAGGAAGCCGACCAGGGTCAGGCCCGCCTCGTCGGCCAGGTCGGCGGCGAGGGTGCTCGGCGCGGAGACCGCCGCCAGCAGCGGCAGCCCGGCCATCCACGCCTTCTGGGTCAGCTCGAAGCTCGCCCGGCCGGACACCATCAGCAGGTGCCCGGCGAGCGGCAGCCGCTGTTGCCGGACCGCCCAGCCGACCACCTTGTCCACGGCGTTGTGCCGGCCGACGTCCTCGCGCAGCACCACCAGTTCCCCGTCGGGGGTGAACAGGCCCGCCGCGTGCAGGCCGCCGGTGCGGTCGAAGGCGCGTTGCGCGGCGCGCAGCCGGTCCGGCAGCTCCGCCAGCAGCTTCGCCGGCACGGTGAGCGGGTCGTCGGCGACGGCGAAACGGGACCGGGTACGCACCGCGTCGATGCTGGCCTTCCCGCACACCCCGCAGGAGCTGGTGGTGTAGAAGTTGCGCGCCGGGTCCGTCTCCGGCGCCGGCACGCCGGGGGAGAGCACCACGTCGACCACGTTGTACGTGTTGGGTGTCTCCGCCCCGGAGCAGAGCTGGGCGGTGTGCACGTCGGCGTCGCCGCGGATCAGCCCCTCGGTCAGCAGGAACCCGATGGCCAGGTCGAGGTCGTCACCGGGGGTACGCATGGTCACCGCCAGCGGGCGGCGTCGACCCGGGCCGCCCGGACCGACCCGGATCTCCAGCGGTTCCTCCACGGCCAGCGTGTCCGGCCGGCGCAGCGCCACCCGGGCGTCGTCCGCCGCGTCGAGGTCGATCCGGAGCACGCTCCGCCGGTCAGTGGCCCGTCCCATCCCGCCATCCTGCCCCGCCCACCCGGCCCCCCGCACGGTGACCACCCCGGCTGCGGCCTACCCGGAGCACGGTGGCCGGGCCGGGCCGGGCGGCTACCGTGATCCGGGTGACGGCGTACGCGGCGGTGGTGCTGGCCGGCGGGGCGGCCCGCCGGATGGGCGGGCGGGACAAGCCGGCGGTGCCGGTGCACGGCCGGCCGATGCGGGACCGGGTGCTCGCCGCCGTCGCCGACGCCGTGCCCCGGGTGCTGGTCGGGCCCGGTGGGGCGCTCCCGGCCGACGTGCTGGTGACCCGGGAGGAGCCGGCCGGTGGGGGGCCGGTGGCCGCCACGGCCGCCGGGCTGGCCCTGCTCGGTCCCGGTACGACGGTCGTCGCCCTGCTCGCCGCCGACCTGCCGTTGCTCACCCGCCCGGCCGTCGGCGTGCTGCTCGACGCGCTCGCCGCCGAATCCGGTCCGGCGGCGGCGGACGGCGTCTGCCTCGTCGACGACCGGGGGCGACGCCAGCCGCTGTGCGGGGTGTGGCGGGTGCCGGCGTTGCGCGCCGCGCTGGACCGGGTCGCCGCCCGCCGAGCCCAGGCTAGTGCGCTGGCCGGGGCGTCCATGCGGGAACTGCTGGGCGAGCTGACGGTACGCGAGCTGGCCTGGTCCGCTGCCGGCCCGCCACCGTGGTTCGACTGCGACACTGACTCCGACGTACGCCGGGCGGAGGAGTGGACGCGATGACCGTGCTGGACGACTGGGTGACGGCGGCCTGCGCCGAGCTGGGTCTCGACCCGGCCGAGGTGTCGGTGCCGACCGTGCTGGACCTGGCCAGGGACGTCGCGCACCAGGTGCTGCGCCCGGGTGCGCCGGTCACCGCGTACCTGTTGGGGGTGGCGGTCGGACGCGGCGCGGACCCGGCAGCGGCGGCGGCCCGGCTGAGCGGGCTGGCCGCCCAGTGGCCGGTGGAGTTGGGCGGTGAGCATCCCGCCTCCTGACCGGGCGGGTGCGGCCGGGCGGACACCGGCGCACGATCCGGTACGCCGTGCCCCGGGCGGTGACGGGCGACGGGGACGGGCGAGGTTGTCCGATGCCGGTCGCGGTGGATTCGTTCTCCGGCCCGCCTGGGTAGGGTGACCTTGACGGACGGAGGCGATCATGACGGCGGACCACCCCTCGAAGCCGACCGGTGATCAGCCCGGCACCACGCCGGCGCACCACGACCACCACGAGTCGGTCCTGCTGGACGAGCCGAGCACGGCCGACCTGCGGGCCAAGGTCACCGAGGCGTGGCGGGAGTTCGCCCGGGCGCTTGCCGAACGGCTGCGTGAGCTGCCCGCCGGGGCGCAGCTCGAAGTGACCCTGGACCCGACCGCCTCCGGCACCGGCGACGCCGTCTACTCGATCAGCGTGGCCGTCGGTGAGGGTGGCCGGCTCTCCGCGCGGGCGGTCGGCAACGCCACCCTGCCGCAGGGCTTCCGGCTGGACCGCGCCGCGGTGGCCGACATGATCGCGCTCGGCTGGTCGCCGCCCGGCGTGGTGGCGGGCTCCGGCGAGCACTTCGGCCTGGAAGGGTCGACCGGTGACGCCAGCAAGCTGGCCGGGCTGCTCTCCCGCACCCTGCGCGACGTGTACGGCGCACCGCACCCGGCCTTCCTGGTCTACCTCAGCCAGGACGCCGACGGGGAGTCGTTGCCGATCGAGGCGCTCGGCACCGCGCGCAGCGAGTTCGGCCCCGACCGGGACGTCGAGGCCGACCTGGACGAGGCGCTGGCCGCCGCGGCGAGCGCCCAGAGCGGTGAGCAGGAGGTGCTGGACCTGCCCGAACGGGTCCGGACGGTGGTGTCGACCATGCTGAAGTCGACGTCCGACCACCTCCAGATCGACTCCGACGGGGACATCAACATCCGGGCCGGGTCGGCGATGGTCTTCGTCCGGGTGCGGGACAATCCGCCGCTGGTGGACGTCTTCTCGCCGGTGCTGACCGAGGTCGAGCCGACGGAACGGTTGTACGTGAAGCTCTCCGAGCTGACCAACCGGATGCCGATCGGCCGGCTGTACTGCGCCGACGACACCGTGTGGGCGTCCATCCCGGTCTTCGGGCGCAACTTCCAGGCCACCCACCTGATGCTGGCCGTGCAGGTGATGACCGGGCTCGCCGACGAACTCGACGACCGGTTGCACGGCGAGTTCGGCGGCAAGCGGTTCTTCGGCGAGGGCGACAAGCCGGGCCGGGGCGACAGCGAGCACCGCACCGGCATGTACCTCTGATCCACCGCCCTGCGCCGGGGCACCGGCCCGACTCCGGCCGGGTGTCAGGGGGTGGACGGGCCGACGCCGGGCGACTCGACCAGCCGGGACAGCACGATGGTGCTCCGGGTGGAGGTGACGAACGACTCCGCCCGGAGCCGTTCGAGCGCCTCCTCCAGGTGGGAGATGTCGGCGGCCCGCAGGTGCACGAGCGCGTCGGCCTCACCGGAGACGGTGTACGCGCCGACCACCTCGGGGTGCCGGCGGGCGGCCACCCCGAGCTGGGTGGGTGTGGTCCGGCCGGCGCAGAACAGCTCGACGAACGCCTCGGTGGTCCAACCGACGGCGGCCGGGTCGACCACGGCGGTGAAGCCCCGGATCACCCCGCTGGCCCGCAGCCGGTCCACCCGTCGCTTGACCGCCGGAGCGGAGAGTGACACCCGGGCACCGATGTCCGCGTACGAGGTTCGGGCGTCCGCCACGAGCAACGCAATGATTCGCTGGTCGACCGCGTCTATCTGCAACGTTCCGCCTCGGGGAAGCAATGGTTCTGGCTGTTACCAAAGTTCTACGCTACCTACCCTTGGTGACCGTGAACCAGCAGCGTGTGCCGCGAAAGCGGACATATCTCATGTGTGCCCCGGAGCACTTCGCGGTCGAGTACGCCATCAACCCGTGGATGGACCTCACCGTCGGCGTCGACGTGGCACAGGCGGTCAAACAGTGGGACCGGCTGCGGGACGCACTGGTGGGCCTCGGTCACGACGTGCACGTGCTCACCCCGCAGCCGGGACTGCCGGACATGGTCTTCGCGGCCAACGGGGCCTTCGTGGTGGACGGGACGGTCTACGGCGCGCAGTTCAAGCACGAGCAGCGGGCCGCCGAGGCCGCCGCGCACCGGGAGTTCTACCAGAAGCACGGCTGGCACTTCATCGCGCCGAGCGAGACCAACGAGGGTGAGGGCGACTTCGCCTACCTGCCCGAGGCGCACGGCGGGCTGATCCTCGCCGGGCACGGGTTCCGCACCGAGCTGCCGGCGCACGCCGAGGCGCAGGAGGCGCTGGGGCGGCCGGTGGTGTCGCTGCGCCTGGTCGACCCGCGTTTCTACCACCTGGACGTGGCGCTCGCCTCGATCGACGACGGCAACGTCGCGTACTTTCCGGGGGCGTTCTCGGCGGCCAGCCAGCGGGTGCTCGCCCAGCTCTTCCCCGACGCGGTGCTCGCCGACGACGAGGACGCGCTGGCCTTCGGCCTGAACCTGGTCAGCGACGGGGCGAACGTGGTGCTCAACAGCGACGCGACCCGGCTGGCCGGCAAGCTCCGGGCCGCCGGCTACACCCCGGTGCCGGTGGACCTGGCCGAGCTGAAGAAGGGCGGCGGCAGCGTCAAGTGCTGCATCGCCGAGCTGCGTCCCTGACCGGTCCCGGCACCGGCCGGCCCCGACCGGTGCGGCACCCGCACGGCCGGTCCCACTTCGGGGCCGGCCCGCCGCCCACGGCTCAGCCGAGGGTGGCGATCTCGTTGATCAGGACGTTGGAGAGCAGCCGGCCGTCGAACTGCACCTTGCGCAGGTACCACTTCTGCTGCGGGGTGCGCGGCTGGTTGAACTGCCACGGCCCGCGCGGACTGTCGATCTGACCGATCTTGCCCAGCGCCAGGTTGACCTGCTGCGCGGTCGGCTCGGCGCCGGCCAGCCGGATCGCCTTGTCGAGCACCTGCGCGGCGTCGTACGAGGCCATCGCGTAGGTGGTGGGCGAGACGTTGTAGGTCTTCCGGTAGGCCGAGGCGAAGATCCGGTTGGCGTTGTTGTTCAGGTCGGCCGAGTAGTTCAGCGCGGTCTGGATGGTGCCGGCCTTGAGGCTCTCGTCCGCGTTGACCAGGGTCGACCGCAGGTCGGTGAGGATGCTGCCCTCGGTCAGGAAGCCGGGCGCGTAGATGTCCCCGAACCAGCGGCTACGGCGCAGTTGCCTGATGAACTGCTCACCGGCGGTGCCGGAGTAGAAGCAGAAGATCCCGTCCGGCTGGCGGCTGAGCGCCTCGCTGATCTGCGCGCCGAACTCGTTGTCGCCCGGGGCGGGGTTGGCGGTGGTGAGGATGGGGTCGCCGATGATCCGGGGGTCGTCGGTGCCGAAGCCGTCCCGGAAGCCGTTGATCACGTCCTGGCTGGCGGTGCCCTCGGGGGCGACGATGGCGAGCCGGCTTCCGGTGGGAAGTGTTCGCCGCAGGTACGACCCGAGCGCCCGGCCGGGCTCGTCCAGCACGTACGACGTCCGCCAGATGTAGACGACGCTCTGGAGGCTGGGCGGGGAGGCGTTGGACCCGATCAGCGGCACCCGGGCCTTCTCCACCGCGTCCCGGATGCCGGACATCACTGTCGAGTTGACCACGCCGCTCATCGCGAGCACGTTCTGGGTGAGCAGGTTGTCGACGGCGGCCTGGCCGCTCTTGGCGTTGTCGCCCTCGTCGACGGTCACCACCGTCACCGGGTGGCCGCCGAGCTGCTGCCCGTTCATCGCCAGGAAGAGCTGGAAGCCGTTCTCGATGTCGATGCCGATCGCCTTGCCGTCGCCGTTCTCCGGCCGGATCAGCCCGATCTTGATCGGCTTGCCCGGGGCCGGCGTCTCGGTGTCGTCCGTGCCGCAGGCGGCGGCGAGTCCGGTCGTGCCGAGCGCGGCCAGCAGTTGAAGGGCCCGCCTGCGGTTCATCTGCGACACCGAAATCCTTCCGGAAGCATTGCCGGGCGTCACCGCCCCTCCGGCGTTCTACCTGGTGGGCGACCCTGCGTCAATGGATCTTGATCTTCAAGCAGCGACTGCAACGCAGCCCTTACCTGCGGCCAGGCCGCCGAGAGCGGGTCGATCAACCCGAAGTGCTCGCATTCCGGCAGCTCAATGAGGGTGACCGGGGCGCCGGCGGCCCGTGCGGTGGCAGCATATGACCTGCTCAGAGCAGCCGGCACCTGGCGGTCCTCGCCCCCGTGCAGAATGACCGTCCGTGTCCGTGGCGGCACCGACCGGCGGGGGTCGGCCACCGCGTACCGCTGCGGCTGCTCGGCCGGGCCGCCGCCGAGCAGCGCGGCCACCGCCCCCGAATCCAGATCCAGCCGGTACGCCTCGGCGAGGTCGGCGACCGGGGCCAGCGCCAGCACCCCGGCCACGTCCTGCGGGGCGTGCGCCGCCACGTGCAGCGCGAGCTGCCCACCCGCCGAGTGCCCCAGCAGCAGCGGCGGCCCCGGCGCGACCAGCCCC